>JACNJI010000056.1 GCA_014382645.1 Verrucomicrobiota bacterium
GAGTTGGCGAGGCTGGTACGGGGGGATACGAGGGCAAGAGTGTGCAGACAGGCCCCGTACTCGTTTGGTGCAAGGACAGTATTATGATTCGCGGGGAGTGGAAAGGATCGGTCTACGAAAGCCTCTCCGGTCTAGGGATTGCTCGGGGAAATGCTTTCGAGCTTGGAATGGGAATCTCCTTCTAGACTATTGCCCGAACATTCATAATATCGCATTTTTTGCGTAACGGCTTGCTCTTTTACGTAAGCGGTCTTTTTTTCTCTATTTCAACAAAAGATGCCGACAAGTAAAACCAGCGAAGAAGGGCAAGCTAAGCCCAGCCCTAAACCGACTAACCCTGCGAGCAAAAGTTCGGATGTTTCCGAGGGCAACGAGAAGGCGGTGATGGATCTTGAAGTTAAGGATGCCCAGCTCATCTTTCAGGCTGTCTGGCAAAACTTGGAATCGGAACTGGATGGCGACAACATGCGGTTTCCCGCCGAAACTTTCTGGCTCAACGGCGCGCCGGGCGCCGGCAAGGGAACGCAAACGGCTTTTATCATGCAGTTTCGCGACTTCACGGAAAAGCCAATCGTGGTCAGCGATCTGTTGAGCAGCCCGGAGGCTCGCAAGATGATGGATGCGGGTATGCTTGCCGGCGATCGCGAGGTTACCGAACTTGTTTTTCGCCGTCTGCTGGATCCCATTTATGATACCGGTGCCATTGTCGATGGATTTCCCCGTACCAAAACTCAAGTGGAATGCCTCAAGCTTCTCTACCAACGCTTGAACGAACTTCGAAGAAAGTACTTGGGGACTGATAAGGAATCGCAGTTCCCCAAACCTCGCTTCCACATCATTATGCTATTCGTCGACGAGGCCGAAAGCGTGAGACGGCAACTGGCTCGAGGTGAAAGAGCTCTAGAGTACAACCATGAGGTCGACGCTTCCGGTGTCGGCAAACAAATTCCCGTACGCAAGACTGACCTTGTTGAGGAGGCTGCCCACAATCGTTACAAGACCTTCAAGGAAGCCACTTACGATTCATTGCGGACTCTGCGCGAGGTTTTCCACTATCACTTCATCAATGCCCAGGGCACGGTCATCGAGGTTCAGCAGCGGATCATTCACGAGTTGAAGTACCAAAGCTCGCTCGAGCTCGACGAGGGCACTTACGATCGCATCTCGACCATACCACTCGCCGATAAGATTTCCCTTCACGCCAGGCAATTGCTGGTGAATAGGCTCGATTCTTACGAAAAACTTCACACGGCCTTGTTCGAGCAGGTGGTGGAGCTGATCAAGACCAAGTTCATCCCCATTGTGGAGAAGCATTCGATTTCCGGCTTGGCCTACATCAACTCGGAAGATCCCGTCTTTGAGAATCCACTTTCAATTGCCATGCTCATCGACGTTTTCACAGAGCGGGGTTTCACTGCCGTGGTCGATATAAGGAGGATGGAGGTGCCGATACGGATGGATCGAGAAACCTACGAGATCATCAATCGCGTAAAGAAGGTCTACAGGGTACGCATTAATTTTCCAGGATCAAAGATTCGACGCGGTCTTTGATTTCGCATCAACTTTCTTACTTTATATGGATCCTCGATACGAAATTCTTGCAGCCAACGTTGTTTCTCATTCCACGAAACTCGAAAAAGGAGAAAAAGCGCTCATACATGCCTTTGACGTTCCTCATGAGATGACTCTCGCTCTCGTGCGGGCTGTCCGGGCAAGAGGAGCCATTCCCTTCGTTCAGTTGCAGCACGCGCGCATTGACAGGGAATGGATTCTCGGAGGTGCGGACGAGCAGTTCGAGTCTGCCCTTTCCTGGGAAATGGACCGCATGAAGGGCATGGATGCCTACATTGCTCTCCGAGGTGCGGCAAATGTCTTTGAAACCTCCGACTTGCCTCAAGAGGACTTGAAGAAAGCCATACGCATCCTGAAGCCCGTTCTCGATTGGCGCGTAAAGAAGACCAAGTGGTGCGTACTCCGCTGGCCTACGCCATCGATGGCCCAGCAAGCTCGCATGAGTACGGGGACATTCGAGGATTTCTTTTTCGACGCTTGCTGCATGGACTACTCTCTTATGACCGAGGGAATGGCAGTGCTCGAAAGGCGCATGGCCGAGGCGGACAAGGTGCAAATTATCGGTCAAGGCACCGATCTCAGGTTTTCGATCAAGGGCATCAATGCAGTTGCCTGTGGCGGAACCCACAACATCCCCGATGGCGAGGTGTTTTCTTGTCCCGTGCGCGACAGCGTGGAAGGTCACGTCAATTTCAATGCAGATACCATTTACCAAGGTACTGCCTTTTCCAATGTTCGTCTCGCATTCGAGAATGGAAAAGTCATCGAAGCGACATCCGACTCCAACGAGACCAAGCTAAATGAAATTTTGGATTCTGACGAAGGCGCTCGCTACATCGGGGAATTCGCGATCGCCTTCAACCCGAAGGTCACCGAACCCATGCTCGACATCCTCTTCGACGAGAAGATCGCAGGTTCCTTCCATTTTACTCCCGGGCAAGCCTACGAAGAAGCCGATAACGGCAACCAATCCCAAGTGCACTGGGACATGGTTTGCATTCAACGCTCAGATTACGGTGGCGGAGAAATCCTTTTTGATGGCGAGCTCATCCGCAAGGATGGTCAATTTGTTCCCGACGACCTGCAAAAGCTCAACCCCGAGTATCTCCTCGCCGAGAGTTCCTGACTCCTTTTTCCCGTTCCATGGCTCTGGATCTCGCCGACAAGGCTTTCATTCGAGCCCTGCCAAAGACCGAGACTCATCTCCATATCGAGGGATGCCTTCCTTGGGAACTCCTTCACGATCTTCACCCCGACGAGTTTTCCGTTCCGCCTCATTTTTGGGCCGATGATTTTCGCTACGACTCCTTCGAGGAATTCGAACGCATCCTCATCGAGCACGCCATTCGATGGTTCACGACTCCCGATCGTTACCACGAAGCAGCAAAAGTTGTGTTTGCCCGGCACCTCGAGCAAAACGTACGCTATGTCGAAACTAGCTTTCACGCAGGAATAATCGAACTTCTCGGTATTTCCGGAGAAGAAGTGCTCGAGGCTATTCGTTCCGCCGCACCTCCCGGATTAGAGGTACGCGTTTTTCTCGGCATCAGTCGCAACGCCTACACTCCTCTCCTCGGCCCAATTCTGGAGTATGCCGTCGAGTCATGAGACAACCTCGCGGAGATCGACCTTCGCGGTCTCGAGAGTCTTCCCATGGGAG
>JACNJI010000055.1 GCA_014382645.1 Verrucomicrobiota bacterium
CTGTCGCCCGAGACGTGATCTTGTCTGCGACTAATTCCAAAATAGCCGGCGCGGCGATAAAACGGACTCGAGCCGGTTTGCTCCTGCAGGGGACCATCGATATGCGGGCACTTCCCGATGTAAATTGGAATTTTTTCGAAACATTGTTCCTTGCAGAACTTTCTGCCTATCTTGGCGCCGAACCTGAACTCGCCGAGTGGCCTCAATCCTTCGAGAGTTCTCGCAAGCCTTATGTGGAGCAGTTCGCCTCTACGGGTTGGCTTCGTGAGAGGAAGGCGACTCTTTCACGAAAGTGAGCACGTTTTCCACATGCCGCGTTTGCGGAAAAAGATCAAATGGTTGTGCCTTTACGATGGCATAACCACCTTCTATCAGATATTGAGAGTCCCTTGCCTGAGTGGAGGGGTCGCATGAAACATAGATGATGCGAGCTGGCCCGAACGCCAGAGCTTGCCTAAGAAAATCATCGCCGCAACCCTTACGTGGCGGATCCACCACCAGAGAGCACGACTCGCCCGAAATGTTTACCTCGGCAAAGATTTCAGAGGCATTACCTAGCAGAAACTCACAATTTTCGATCCGGTTAACAACGGCATTCGCTCGTGCCCAGTCAAAACCGTCTCGACTTATCTCCACTCCCATTACTCGGGCGAAGCGTTTGGCTGCCGAGAGTGCGAACAGGCCGCCGCCACAGTAAGCGTCGACCAAGCATTCGAGTCCCTCTCCTTCGGCCTCCGACACCACGTGACTTACCATTTCGGGAAGCAGGAAAGAATTATTTTGAAAAAATTCGCCTGCTTTGAATTGAAAAACGAGGTCGTTCACAGTTTCTGAAACAATGGCTTGAGAGTCTGTCGTCACTCCTTCTTGTGTATCTCTAAGAAGCAAGGTGCCTCCCTTTTTCCTTTTCCAAGTTGACCTTAAATTTTGGCGGGCTTCCGCGAGAGCTGCATTGATACCTTCTGTGGCGATGGGACATTGAGGCACATCCAAGATAGTACGGCGTGAACCTTGTCGGAGGAAGCCAATGGCACCGATTTCTCCATCTTTATCTTTTTGAAAATGAGGAGTAAGCTTAGAACGGTAACCGTAGGGTTTGGGGGAGGGAAATACGGGCAACACCTCTATGTCCACTCCTCCGATACGGTTCATTGACTCTTTTACATGTCGTTGCTTCCATTCGAGTTGGGCTTTGTAGGAGACATGCTGGTACTGGCAGCCTCCGCAATCCGAGTATAATGGGCAAACAGGTTCCACTCGCTCCGGAGAAGATTCCAGTACCTCGATGCAGTCTGCGACCGAATAGCTTGTGTGATTTCGGTACACGCGAGCCTTTATGGTTTCGCCCGGCAGGACGTGAGCGACCTGCACCACCCAATCGCCGTCTCGAGCTATTCCTCGTCCAAGGTTCGTCAAATCTTCCACACGCAGTGTGAGCTCTTCGTGGTATTCGTATGGTTCTGGGCGAAAGTTTTTCGGGGCTTGCATCATAAGAAAATCTTTATCTTGCTCGACCGTTGTATGCAAAACCGTTTTTTACAGTAGTCTTGAGTGAAGTCATTATGAGTCTCCAAAACTCACGAGTCAAAGAACTTGTGAAGCTCCGTGAATCTCCTCGACGGCGTAGGGAGTTGAGCCTTTTTCCCATTGAAGGGTTGCGAGAAATCGAAGTTGGCATTGATGCCGAGCGCATTTTCACGGAGGTTTATTTTTGTCCGTCTTTTTTTCGTGAGCGAGGAGAGGAGATTCTTTTACACCGCTTCAAGGAGGCTGACGCCGAGCTTGTCGAACTGGGTAAAGATGCCTTTGCAAAGTCGGCTTATCGTGAAAACCCGGAGGGATTGATCGCCCTTGCCAAGACCTTCGACTTGCAGCCCAGTCGTCTTTCTTTAGGGGCTAAGCCGCTCGTACTTGTTCTCGATGAAGTGGAGAAACCGGGCAATCTCGGTGCCGTATTGCGTAGCGCCGAAGCTTTTGGCGTCGACGCCGTCCTGTTGTCGGACGCCGTCGTTGACTTTTTCAACCCTAACGTCATTCGCTCTTCCCAGGGTCTCTCGTTACGAATGCCAGTTGCCGTTGGATCAAAGGAAGAGGTACTCACCTTTATCCGTGCCCACAAACTAAGCATATGTGGCTCCAGTTCCAAGAATGCCGTACCTTTGTGGGAGGGTAATTTTACAGATGGGGTAGCGATTCTTCTTGGTAGTGAGCGCGAAGGACTTGGACCTTTTTGGATGGAGAATCAAGATGAGTCTCTTGTTATTCCGATGTCCGACTCCTCCGATTCCCTGAATCTCTCGGTTTCTGCAGCGTGCTTTCTCTCTGAGGCCGCAAGGCAGAGGCGGAGCCAGTAGCTACCCAAGTCCTTTGACTGAAGCTTTTAACCAATCGACCGTGTCGCTGAGGCCGTCCTTCATTGATACGATCGGCTCGTAGCCAAGATCCCGTCGAGCCGCGTCGATCGAAAACCAGTGATCTTTGGCAAGCTGGACGGCAACGAATCGAGTCATTGGGGGCTCGCCTGTAAGCCGAAGTACTTTCCAAATTAACTCCAGCACGAAACCCAAGGAGTGTGCGGAGCGAAAGGAAACCTTCTTGGAGAGTGGCGGGAGATCGAGATGGGAAAAGAGGTGGTTTAGCCATTTCCACAGAGCAACGGGGTCATCCTGCGAAATGAAATAGGCTTGCCCGCCAGAGTGGCGGCCTGATGCGAGGGCGTCCAGAGCCAATATATGAGCGTGAGCAACATTATCGACATGGGTTAGATCCATATGGTTTTCGCCCGACCCCACAATGCGCAGTTTACCTGCCATGTGTCGTGCTATAGCTTTTGGCAGTAGGTGAGGGTCGCCCGGCCCCCATACGAGATGCGGCCTGAGTGCGAGGGTTTTAAGACCGCTTTTCCCATTGGCGGCGAGGACTTCACGCTCAGCTTCTGCCTTGGTTCGAGCATAATGGCAGAGCCAGTTGCTGCCGTAGGGCAGCGACTCGTCGGCTCCGCGAAAGGATTCGCCGGAAAAAACAACGCTGGGAGAACTGGTGTGGATTAGGATGTTAATGCTGTGCGTACGGCAGGCCTCGAGGATTTGACGGGTGGCCGATACATTGGCCGCATGATAGCTTGACGCGGAACCCCAGACGCCTGCTTTTGCGGCAATGTGAAAGACGGCGTCCACGCCTTGGCATATCACTTCGGGAATCGTTTCGCGGGCAAGGTCAACTTGGTGAAA
>JACNJI010000081.1 GCA_014382645.1 Verrucomicrobiota bacterium
CCATTCACATCTACGCCGACGTACTTATAATCGTTCAACCACCCATATACTTCATATTCCGTGTCGTTGAAGCGTCGAATGTTATCCTCCACGCATGAAACACTGACTCCTCCATTCCCTTCGCCGCCAATAATGATTAGTTTTTTTGCCATAGTATTAATTCTTCCAATAATTTACTTCGAAATCCAAGTGGTGAACGCATCATAATCACGAATGTAATCCGACTCGTCATAGTGCGCATCGGCAAACACGAGCAAGACACAATCCTTTGAAAAGTTACTCATCACATGCCAAATCCCCGGACCAATGCGAACCCCGTGACTTGGTGAATCCAGACGGACGGTCTTTTGCTTGCGCCCATCGTCGAGCACCATATCACAAGCTCCCGAGACGGCCACCGCAAGCTGTTGAAGCACCTTGTGGGCATGGAAACCACGTTCCACGCCCGGCTTGGTGCCGTAGATATAATACACCCGCTTGATTTCGAAGGGAATTAATTTTCCCGCCTCGACGACCGAGAGCGAGCCCCGCTCATTGCCGAGTTGTGGGATTTCTATAATTTCACCAAGCATAACTTTTAAAATGATTTCCCTGTATTCATCGGAAGCAAGGAGCGAATCGCTTCGCGAAAGCGGCTGGAAGCTCTTCGAGCTCCCCAGTAACTCAAATGATCCTCGTCCACATACATGACTTTACCACCGGCGCGAACAAGCACCTTATTTTCTCCAGCAAAATACAAATCGTCCACAGTGAGTGTTGCAACAAACGAATATTCATCGGACAGATCCTGCAACTCTTCCACCCTCGCCAGTCGCTCTGTTTCATTGTGCAATGGCAGGTAGGTGAGACTCTCCTCCTCCGGCACAACTCCATTGAGCTTGTATGCCATATAGAGCGGCACACTGACATCGCCCACCTCAATCTCCGGAGGTTGTTCGATAAAAATCACTTTCGAACCGAGTTTTTCAAATGCTTCAAGCATGGGCTTGTAGCGTTCGAATTGATCTCTGACCGCCCAGCGATCCGAGATGAGAATCAACTTTGGTCGCCAGAATTCGAGTTTTTCCAAACGCTGTGAATCATAAATAAGACGTTGTTCGGCACTAAAGATCCGATCCTTCTGAGCGACCGGAGGAATGTGGATGATTGGCTCGATCGAACGGACCGTCATAAATCCGACCGAGACTTCGAGATCTCTGCAGACTTCATCAATGACCGGAGCCCACATCAAGCCATGAGAACTTCCGATAAGTACAACCTCAGGATTGCTATTACCATAATTTCGAATCAACGCGCCTTCCTTGTAGGCGGTCAATTGCTCCTCTGCGGTCGGGAGGCGAATGATTCCGTTACGATCCAACTCCTCAGTCGGGGGATAGGGGGCGATATCATAGGTCGAGGAATAGGCCTTAATTGGTTCAAGCACAGAGAGATCATAGTCATACTCTTCGCGCTGTAGGGTCATTGCCATGCCCAAGCTAACAATGAGTCCGCCCGCGACCGGATATAGGACGCCCTTCATTCGCCGAGTGGGTTTCTCCACGAAATAATAGGATGCCAGTGTGAGGATTCCAACGACCGCAATCACCGCAACAGGGTGCACCGAACCCGGATATTTAAATTCCAAGGCTGCGGCTAGAACAATTACGGGCCAATGCCACAAATACAGCGAGTAGGAGCACTTGCCGACATACACCATAGGTGAAGAAGATAAGATACTCCCGGCAAAGCATTTCTCACTGCCCGCGTAGCGAATGACCAAAACACTGCCGACGACCGGCATTAAGGCCAGAAATCCGGGAAAGCCGTCGGCACCCTGAATGGTGAAATACCCGGCAATAATCAGCCCCAGTCCTGCGGCAGCTAAAGAACGACTGATTCCACCGCCTGGCGCAGGCCCTCTGGATCTTTCAAAAATAGCCAGCAGGCATCCTGCGGCCAGTTCCCATGCTCTGGGTGGCAGAAAATAAACGCCGCACTTGGGGAGTGCTTGGTCGCATACAGACCGACCGCAAAACTGAAGGCCGTGCCCAAGAGCACCAAAGCAAAAGTCCGCTTCGGAACAAACTTCAGCAGTAACAGAAGCAACAAGGGGTAAAACAAATAGAACTGCTCTTCAACAGACAGCGACCAGGTATGCAGCAATGGAGCATTCTCCGCCGCAGGTCCCCAATAATTACCCGCAAGCTGCCACATCTCCACATTGGCATAGATGAAAATCGCCGAAACTACCTGCTCACCAATCCCCTTCCATGCGGGGCCGAACATTATGAAGTAGCTGGCAACACCCGTCACAAAAAGCATGGCCAGCATGGCCGGCAGAATCCGACGCACACGGCGCATCCAAAAGCCCCGGAAGGTGAAGGTGCCCGCAGATTGCTCTTTAAGAATAATCGCGGTGATCAAATAGCCGGAAATGACAAAAAAAACATCTACGCCGACAAAGCCCCCCGGAACCCATAAAGCCCCCAAGTGAAACAAAACGACCGGGATCACGGCAACGGCACGTAGTCCATCCACTTCCGGTCTATATTTTATGGCGCTCATCGATTAACTTAAGAACATTTCGTAGGTCGAGACAGCATGTTGCCGATTGGCGGCATTTTGCTTGGAGTCATACAAATCTCGAACCTCTTCCTTGATGCCCTCCCGATCAACCGATGGCGACAGATGGACTTTTGATTTCTGAAAGATCTCGGCCTCCGTCGCTTCAGTATGCTGAAAACGCTGAAACTCTGTCCCAAACTTGGCATTGAGCCGGTCAATACAAACTCCAAAATCGGAAACTACCTGCTTAAAATCAGCGATCACGAAGGATGAACGAGCATACATTAATCTCTGATAAAACATCGAATAACGCTGAGTCCAATACAGCATACGCCGCATCTGATCTTCTCTGCCCAGGGAGTCTTTTGGTATCTTTCCCAACTGTACCGCCAAAGCCAGCCACGACATAATACAATCATCCGGGTTGCGGATCAAAACCATGGTCGGAATCCCTCGACTTGTCGCATATTTGACGTTAGCCGGTGAATGCATGTGAGTCGCAATTTTTAATTTACGCTGGGTCTCGTTAACTGAGCGAAAGGCCTGCACGGCAAAACTATTGGCGCAACGCTGGAAGCCCTCAATGACAAGGTCCGTATCACCGCTCGCCACACGATTTTTCCAACTCGAATGCCTAAAACGCCAGCGCATGAGACTCCAGTAAGCCGTCGGCATCCGTTC
>JACNJI010000099.1 GCA_014382645.1 Verrucomicrobiota bacterium
AGGCCCTGGAGGCCCGTTGGTATATTTACCGCCGGACACCACTTCCATGCTCATTATGTCGCCCCTTGCCGAAGCGAGGCCTGCCGTGACGTCGTCGGCATCAGCGACATTCACCTTCAACCTGGCGGGATAGGTGTCAGTAGGATAATTGGGAGTGCCGGAGTCACCTTGATACCTGGAAGAAGAACTACCATCCGGGTAAGTGGGCCCCGCAAGGTCTCCACCAGTAATGAATCGGGGATCGAGGTACCAGTAATCGACCTTTCCGTTGGCGTTCAACTGTGGAAGCACGTATGTGGTATTGTTGTCGTAGGGCCCATATCCTCTTTCCTTCAACCTAACCCCTGCTATTCGGAAAAATCCGTCGTGGTGTGGGTCTGGTTCCATAAGTGGCTCGAAAACGGGTGGCTTGCATCCCCTCCCTGAAATCACGAACGCTTTATCGTCGGCGGGAGCCCAGTTTGGCTGAAAACCGGATCCTGAGTTTGTAATTTCATAGCCCCCCACCTCGGGAATAAAGAAAAGGCCTTTGGCCACGGCATCCTCGTCTTGTACGGAAGGCGAAAGCTCGATTGTGATAGTGGGGGGCAAACGGAACCCAGTCAAGAATTGGGCAAGCATGCCGTGCCGATCGGTACTCATTTCTGCATCTACCAGAGGAACTTCTTCGAAATCCACGAATGCGAGGTCATCTAGTTTCGTTGGGACGAGAGAAGCTTCCGCCATCGCCTTGTCTTTGTCTCCGCCCGTATGAGTGCCAACAAAGGATAACCCGGGTATTTCCCTGTAACCGGAACCCCCGTCGATCAGCTTAAGGGTACCAACGGCATCGATTGAAGGATCCAAAATAGCCTCTACAACCGTATTCAGTGTCGCCTCGTCGATCATGTACTGCAATTCCTTGGCGGAAAGCACACGATCGAACAGATACACTTCGTCCAATTTTCCTTCGAAAATTTCGGACTGATCGGGATTCGAGCAAAAATGCCGGCCAAGAGTTATGCTATCTATATTTTGGACATCAGAGAAAAAGCCTCTTGCATCGACGGAACCGGTGCTTGCCAAAATCTTTTTCTTTTCCCCGTCCACGTAAATGTCTGTTCCATTGTCGTCGACGATAACCGCTACATGATGCCACTCGTCGCGAAACACCTCCTCGGTATATACGTCGACGACCTCCGCTCCATCGTTCTTTACGGAAAAACCGATTTGCCCGGTGTCGCGTATCGTCAAGCGAAGGGCGGAGCTATTGTCGTCCTTATCGGAGGCGGAAAGAATCGTCATGTCCGCATGAGCACCATTGCCACCCCTTTTACCATTAGTCTTATACCATCCGGTTATAGTACCTCGAGGCATACTGTTCATTTCCCCTATCGATGGAAAGAGATCCACATGCGTCGAGCCGTTGAGATCCAAAGCATGAGACACTTTGGAGTTTCCGGCCCCGGAAACAACCGATCTCTCGTCACCGCCGACCAATACTCCGTGGCTATTGCTACCGCTTGAATCCAAGACGTACAAACCGGCCAATTCGCGAATTTCGGCTACGGACAAGCCTCGAGTGTAAATTTCCAGTTCATCGATTTGACCCTTAAAAACCTGATCGGGATTGGGCGTATCACCTATTTTTACCGATCCCGCAGAAGGGATGTTTTCGGTATGCCCGTCTTGGATTAAGTCGCCGTTAACATAAAAACACCAAGTTCCAGATGTTCCGTTTTGCTCAGTAAAGGCAAGAGCCAAATGCACCCAAGAGTTGCTGGTGAATATATTTGGGGCGATTGGATTAAATAGTGCTGACTTGGCCCCTGCATCATTCCCTGTCACATCAACATATAAACTAAATCCGCCAGATATACCGCCATCACCCATAGAAACAAAATCATGATCACTTGAATTATTTTCAGTAACTCTAGCCCAAAACGAAACCGTTAATCCTTTCGAAGGATCAACCGCTACTGCTGGTGTGATTCCAGTGGCAGTGGCATTAAACTGAAGAGCGCCCCAATGCTTTCCCGAATCATAATAGTTGTGAGAGCCAATCAAGGCTCCCCCGTCCCATACGGTAAGATTACTATCGCCTATCGAATCGGCAAAGGTCGAGGAATTGTTATCGAGCTCGTCGAACTTCCATCGGTGAGCGAGGTTGGGCTTAATGTAAGAGGTCCAATTGGGCGTTCGCGGCAACATGGTTGGCCGAGTAGTTGAAATATTATCGAACGACCAATTAGCGCGGGGGTTAGCGGGATAGGTTGCCACAGCAAAAGTCGTATTCTCGTCATACCCCAAACCGGTAGCACCTATCGAAACGCTTCCAAGCTCATCGTTTTTCACACCTTTCTTGCCGCCGAGGGTTCCCGTAGCATTGACGTCCGAACCTCTCCCAACGACCGCGATTGAGGGAGTGCCTGAATAGCCATCTCCTCGGTGAGTTATGCCAATCGTGCCCACACCATCTATTCTGGCGGTGATGTTAGCGTCTATAAGTGTCGAATTAATATCCGTTCGGTCCAAAGTCGCATTGTATTCAGGATTTAAGGACAAACTTCCGTTTGCCTCACGAACGAATTGGGGAATCCATGGATGATAGGTATGCCATGTTTTGTTGCGATCCAAGACAACAGTTAGATAATCTCCAGGATCTTTGTAACCGCGACCGCCGTGCACAAGTTTGACTTCGCTCAATTTCGTGGGATAAAGAATTGATTCGATTTGGGGCATTTTGAGAACCACAGAATCGGGTGTTTTTCCAGCAAGGTATGCGGTATTGTTTATATGCCAATCCGGGCCAAGTATAAATCGAGTTTGTTCGGTCTGGTTAAATAGGCCATTGATCAAAACTTTTGGACTGGTTGAGTAGCCTGCGCCCAGTTGCTCAAGATGTAAACGGAGCCCCATCTTCGCCTTGATTTCGGCAGGATGACGATCGGTGTTTTGGTTGAAACTAAGGGCGACGTCCTCCAAAGACTCATCCAATACAAACCGATGCCATTGACCTCGGTGGAAGACAAGGTCGGGAGACTCCTTCCCGTCAATGTGGAAGCGCTTTACCCTGTTATCCGCCTCGGAGCTTTCCCAAGTGATTTGATGCATGTCGGGCAATGCTTTTTGAGCAACTACCCTAAGGCCGCGGACAGGTTTCCCCTCTTTGCCCATAACGCGCCCTTCAATCGCGGAGAAATTTAATTTTTCGGGGCGACCGACTTGAAGGGTTCGCGTA
>JACNJI010000054.1 GCA_014382645.1 Verrucomicrobiota bacterium
GGAACAGAAGGAGGAAGAAAAGAAAGTAGGAAACAAGCAAAAAAGAAAGGAAAAGAAAAGAGAAAAAGACGAAGAGGAGATGAAGAGAAACAAGGGCTATGGCGGTAGTATGATGAGCTCGATGGAATCCGCTCCCAATATCCTCAACATACATTTTCTCTTTTGCCTGAAGGACGTTCAGGAAGGTTGGACCATGGATCATCGCAAGGTCTACCTCGCCGAACTGAAAACTCTAATGAGCAAGAAGGGCGGCAACATGTTTACCGGTTACATCCAGAAGATCAGGGATTCCGCGATCGCTTCCGTCCCCGAAAAGGACAGGCCCTCCTTGCAGTATCTGATGGGTGACATAAAGAGCATCGACATCTCCAAGCTGCCCAAGGCCAAAGGGCCCGGTGTTGTCTGGACGGTGGATTCCGCCCTCAAGATGCTCAAGGAGGAACCTCTCGCAGGACGCAGCTTGGCCAATGGCAAGAAGATGTTTTCGGCCGGATTGTGCGTGGCCTGCCACCGCGTTGGCCCCGAGGGTGGCGGAATTGGACCCGACCTGACGAACCTGGCCAAACGCAGCGACTACAAAGCCATGTTGGAATCCACTTTGCAACCCAACTTGGTGGTATCCGACCAGTTCGAACAACACGAGCTGAAGATGAAGGACGGTGCCGTGGTCATGGGTCGCATCGTGGTGGATGAAAAAGACTCCTATTCCTTGGTCCAGTCCGGACTCGAGCCCTTGAAGCTCAAGAAGGTCATGAAAGCGGATGTCGCCTCCAAGAAAGGCTCCAAAATCTCCATGATGCCTCCCGGCTTGGCCAACTCGATGAATGCGGATGAACTGAAGGATCTCATTGCCTATTTCGTCTCCCAGGGAAACAACCGTCATCCGGTTTACAAAAGACCCAAGTCCAACAAGAAGCTGGATATCGAAATCATCAGTGCGATCTATGGAGTGAAAGGAAACGCTCAGAGGAGCATGGATGTCAGCAAGGCCATCGAGCAGTACCTCGATGCCCGGGAATACGAATTTGAGATCACCAATGTTTTTGCAGGTCGAGACCCGGCCGGCGGCACAGCCAAGGTGCTGGTGCTCGAGTATAAGTTCAACGGCAAGAAAATCAGTAAAACGATTAATGAGAACGGTCTCGTTTCTTTCTACGAATAGCCTAGTAGAAAAAGTAGGCGGCTTCTTAGGCAAGATCAACCTTCAAGGCTTGGATTCCTGTTTCTCGTCCAATTTTTCAAGCTCGACCGAGTCCTTGATTGCTCCTTGAAACTCCTTGTCAAAGGAGACCCGGTTTCCTGATTCGGTCTTTCCTCTGTTTTGATGTGGATGGGGGCGGAAAATCATCTTTCCTCCTAGCCATTCAAGCTTCGCAAGCCTGGGGGGCTTGCCATTCCAATTGCTCTTCCTTGCCCGCGGATCCTCCGTGCGGTTGGCCGGGGAAAGCAGAAGCTCGGTCGCTTCATCCCAATCCTTCATCGCTTGCCCTTTCGCATTACTGAACTGTGACACTTGCAGACTTAATTTGTGCACACCCCCTTTTGGCAAATCGACCAAGGCCACAAAAGTATCCCGCTTTCTTCCGGTATACCCCTGCCAATGATTCACATTGATTTGCACGCCGAGCTGGTTGCCATCTCCAAAGGTTTCGATTTCCACACCTAGCTCTCCCTGCTTGGGCCCGATCCAAGATGGATCGACAATCTTGCGGGTGGCATACTTCCAATGATGCGGATTTCTCCAACTCAAGCGATACCAGTCCTGCCAACCTCTTGAGAAATCATCGATCAAGCGACTTGGTCTTTCGGTCGGTTTTGTTTTCGATTTCCTTAAATCCTCGGGATAAGCCGTCCGGTACTCGGAACTGAGGGTCAGAAGCTTGGTCGCCTCGGTTCCCGGACGGGGTGGAAGAGCCCTTGGCATCTCGTAGGTAAGGTTGGCAAAGGCGAAGAGCGGTTCTGCACTGTCGAACACCGGGCATTCCCCTTCGTAAACCTTCCCGGACTTTCGAACCTCGGCACCCCGCCAGAAACGAATGCGCGGATCCCTGGCATACCCGTAGTAGATCTCCACTTCCTTCACCGGCAAACCGCTTGATTGATCAACCTGCACCCGAAAGAGCGGAACCCCGTTATCCGTATTCAGAACCAATTCCGCGGGCGAGACTTTGGGAAACCGAAAGCTTTTCTTGAGGCGGGCTTCCATCCACATGAAACGGGCGGCAGAGGTTTGATCGGTAAAGCGATGATTCAAATGAGGAGCCAACACGAGCATCCTCTCCGTTTCAGGAGGCAACTCGGACATGCCCTTGACCACCCATTCCGTCGGGGAGTTGAAATCATTGGTCGATCCGAGAAAAAGGATCGGGGCGGTGACGTGGGGCCAATGAGACTGGGCGGAGACACATTTGCGATAAAGGGCCAAACCGTCTTCCTTGGTCATTCTTCGGGCGCTCCCTGGCAAGCCCCACAGGTCATCGTAGAGATATCCGCTCCCTCCTACGGAAGGTGAGGCCGCCTTGACCCGCGGGTCGATGCATGAAATTACGGTGGAACGCCCCCCCATCGAGTGCCCCTCCACACCAAGCTTGTCAGGGTCTACCCCTTCGGTTTGCTCAAGCATCGTCAAGGCCCGCCGCACGCAAATTGAGATTAAATTCCAACTGCTGTTCAGGGGGTGAGGTTCTTTGAAGAGGGTATTCGGATCGGGTCTGACGGTGTTGTGATGATCCAGTTGATCTGCCTTGGTCACCCCCGGACGAATGAAGCCCGCCGCCAAACCATCCCAGTCCGTGTTAGGCGTATCCGCTTTTTCCAAAACTTTTCCTCCCCAATTGATGCTCACGCACGCATATCCCATCTCCATCCAGTCCTCCACCCGTCTACGGTTTGCCCGCTGCCCACCTCCGTGAACGTGAACGATGCCCGGCTTGGACTCCTTTCCTTTGGGCAAGCCCAAATAGGCGGCAACGACTGGCCTGGCGGATTTGTTACTCCCTTGAAGCTTGCCCAAAGAATAAAGAACGAGCCTTACATCGCCCTGTTCCGTTTGCCAGGATTCGACGACCCGGACGTTAAGTGGCTCCTTGCGGGCATCATAGCTCATCCAGAAATCGAGCATGTTGGAAACCAAATTTCTTCCGCCGAAAGACGGTATCCCCGTCTCACCGAAGGTTGAGAGGGGGACAAGAAAATCAGCCCTAGCTTGAAAAGGAA
>JACNJI010000192.1 GCA_014382645.1 Verrucomicrobiota bacterium
AACTGCTAACCACGAAATATTTGCAGTTTTTCAATACATCGGAATCGGTGAAGAGTTACCGGTAGCTCGTATCCCGGGATCGAACTACATTGGTTGGGACTGGTGGCGGTCAGAGTGGTTTGGTTCATACTGGCATCAAACCAGCACTCAATGGGTTTATCACGAAAATTTGGGTTGGGTGTTCTTGGTACCGTATTCAGAAAATTCGATATGGATGTGGGTTGATTATCTAGGCGGATGGCATTGGACAGCAAAAGATATTTATCCATTCCTACACGACAGCAACACTTCGACTTGGTTATGGTTCGATTCAATTAAGTCTCGAACAAGTGGAATTCGTATGTTCTTCCGCTATCCCAACGGTCAAACATCGGGGAACTGGGAATCCAGATAAACCCTAACCGAGAATTGACGGTAAAGACCGTTGCTAACGTATGCGTTGGTGATTCAACCTCCCATCGAGATTTCGCGTCCTACATAAGGGTTTATTGAAAACAACTCTGTGCTGCCACTCTTCCGAGGAAAGTTTCGTAGAGCCTCGAAACTGCCAGGCTAATCGCATTTAAGAATGCCACAGGGGTACAATTCCCAAGCTGCATAAAATAAAAAAGGATTTTCAACATTGGGCACGGGCAATTGAATTTCATTATCGAAAATACATGTTCCGTTCTCAGAACTTACTCCATTTAAGATCCAAGACGAAGGTGGGTAATGATAGTCCCGAAAAGTGATACATCTACAGAATTTCAAAGACTTATCAGGGACTAATCGATTGGCCGCGTAAAGTGTTCCTTGCAATGAGAATTATAGAGAGAATACAAAAACATGGCCTATAGTATCTCGTCCCTACACCAATAATCTCATTCGCAAATTTGCGTTTCTAGGGACGACTGAGAGTCCACGCAGAGCTCTCATAACGAATGGCAGTATAAACAGACCGACGTGTTGAGCAATGTAAACGAAAACAAAAAAACCTTCGCGTTTCCGCGAAGGGTTAAAAGGTAATGAATAAAGTTTGTAGAAAATCTACTTGATCGGGTTTTTTGCGTCAAGATAAGTCAGTACTCCACTGCCACCTGAATACCGAACGAGCAGGACACCTGTATCAGACCCAATAACCTCGCCGTCCTGAGACGCATCTGCGGCACCCTCTTTTCTCCAACCCCCTCCACCGATGATCACTTGTGGTGCATAAGTGTAACCGCTCCCAGGACTAGTCACGGTAATTCCAGTAACTTTACCGCCACCGACCGTTGCCGTACCTTTCCCACCAGCACCTCCACCGCCAAGGAAATAAACTTGTGCGGTGCCGCTGTAACCTGCTCCACCTTCTCCAGTCGACCAAGTCGGAGTACCGCTAGAGGAATCGAAGTTGAAACTACGTCTTTTTTTGATGACGACGAAACCGGCCCCACTTGCTTCAACTGTAAATGTCTTGTTATGTTGACGAACTTTTAAACCGTTTCCAGCAGAAACATAGTTACGATCAATATCCAGTTCCTCACTTCCATCCTCATTGATTTTGCGACCACGAATATCATGAAATGTGATGGAAAATCCTGCGGCAGGACCCGTTCCGCCGATCGTCACTTTCGAATAATCAGAAGCATTGGCTTCCGAATAAACAGTTGAGCCATTGGCACTACATGTTTGAATATTCGATACCGACCCAGTGGCCAAAGAGACATCGCTACTGGACATCGTCCCGCCAGCGGGAGCTTTTGCAGATGCAGTAGCTACTCTCGTTATGCCGACGTTAACGCCGGACTTGTACCAATACTTCTTCCAAGTAGCGCCTTCGAGCAGAAATACATTGTCACCAGTATCTCCGCTGGCATCAGCAGTAGGTTTGAATTTGTCATTACCTGTCCCAATACTGGTTGGAGAGATCAATTCGGCAAAAAGAATATCCGTACCGAAAGGATTATTCATTACGAATTGTTTGCCGGCTGCGGGCAACTGCATTTTTTGGTCGGTAGATAGAACCGTACCATCCGACGCCAAGTTAAGCGCGGAATTAGTTCTGCGAGCGATAATGAATCCCTCGTCAGGCCAAACCACGGTATCGTTAGAAGGCGTTCTGGAGCGAATAAGTTGGTTGTACCATCCTTTACCGATACTACCAGCCCCGCCGAAATGATAGTAAGGAGCATAAAAACCAGATGCCATATCCCATAAATAAATAAGATCTCCACTGTAGGCGTTACCACTGGTAACAAGAGGGGTTTCCGTCCCAAATGTTTCACCCAACGTACTGGCTCTTATAATTTCGACCTCGAAATCCGTTTCGAAGATGCTGGAGATCGTTTCACTATTGGGATTGCTCACCGTAACAGTCGTTACTGAGTTAGCAGAGATAAGGAAAGAACGCCCTTCATAGTCGGATCCGCTCTCGGTGACACGAATGAGATAAGGTCCGCAATCCACCGTTACCTCCGGAACGCTCGTATAACCGGAACCTGCGTTAGTTATGGTAATACCAGTGATCTTGCCACCCGAGACCGTAGCGGTAGCGGTAGCCGCGTCGTCACCCGAGTCTGGATCGCCAATCGTAATCGTGGGAGGGTTGGCGTTATCCAAGCCGGAACTTTCCGTATTGGTTCCTGAAATGGGATTGCCAGCTTCATCCGTAAGACCCGTAAGTGCACCTCCGCCAATTGCCGCTTTCAAATGAGCGACACCTGCGGCTAAGGCGTTTGGGACAAAAGGATTGATGGTATTACCATCGCTATCAGTGGTTGTCTCGAAGGTAAGGACATTTCCACTCACACTGGCAACCGCACCTTCATAAAACGGGTCACCGGAAACTCCAATGCTGGCTACCTTGTAACTAGGAGTAGCAACAGTTCCCGCGGGAACGGACAGACTGGCAGCCCCGCTCACTTGAGCTACCTCATCAGCTGCGAGCGAGATGGTGAAAATGAAACCGAGCAGGAAAGAAAATGCTACGGCAAGTGGGTGATTTGTTTTAATCTTCATAGCCATGAAGTGGTTAATTGTTAAGAAGCTAGCTTTATCTATATTAGCCAAACTATGCAAAATGATACGTTTTTTTTTAGTGAATTATCAAAGGAAATCTCACTTTGTTTCATTATGCCTTATGAATCAATGCCTTACGAATTGAGAAAGTTCTCATTAAATTGCAATTCAATCAGGTTTCGCCAACATCCAAGCACCCCCGCACGCACAAAGTGCATTTGGACACCAAGACCAAAGAGCAGGCCGAAGGTTACTGAAATCGCGTAGCGCTTCTGGCAGAAAAGTAACCAGAAAGAAATAAAACATCGCGAAACAGAGAGCGATACCGGCGTTGAGCATGGTTTCTCGACGACCGACCCGGAGGGACAACGGCAATGCCATAATCGCCAAACAAATGGGAGAACATCCCAGGGCCAGGTTCTTGTTGAGAAGGATGGCAATATCAAGGCGTTGGTCTTCGTTGGCGGGATCGAGATAGGCTTGATACAACTGGGAATAGCCTAGTCTTTTAAAGTTAGTGCCGGAAGAGCCGTCGTTGAGAGGCAGTTCGAGAGGTTCGCTCCATGACTCGAAGGAAACGAAAGACGGGCTGCGGGCGCTTCCGGAAACCGAGGAGTTGAAGTCTCCCTCAAGGTCTATTCCCTCTAAATACAAAGCTAATACGCCCCGAACGGTATCGCGACGAACTGTTGCGGATCGAGCGGAGAGCACTCCCACCATGCGGTCTGAATCATCACGAAAGGAAAGTCTCAAATCTCGCCAAACATCGCCTTCCACATTACCCGCCGCAAGTCCGCATCGCCTGATCTCGGGTCCCATCAGCGAGCGTAAAGCGGCTGAAGAATCTTGAGCTTTTCCTTCCTCGGCTACGGGAGGGATATCGAAGGTCAGAACACCGTCACGTTTCAATATGATATCGAGGCTGTTCAAAACGATTTCGGTTTTTCGCAAATCAAAGAGCGCTCGACTGCGAGGTCCCCACTCCCCGACCAAAAAGACACTGAGCACCGAAAACAAGAGTGCGAGCAATACTACGGGGTAAAGTACCGTCCACACGCCTAGACCCACGGTACGCATGGCTAGAATTTCCTTGTCGGCCGCCATTCGCCCGAGCGAGAGAAGAAGCCCTACCACAAACCCCAAGGGCAAGGCATAGGCGGCGGCATAGGGTATCAATAATCCGGACAGGGTGAAAAAGCTTTCGGGCGAATGGAAAAGAGCCTGAAGGAAATATTCGTCGTTCCGGACGACATTTCCATAAAATAAAATCACACACACTACGGCAAAAGAAACCGAGGTAGCTATGCTCACTTCTCTGAACAAGTAACGAAAAAGTAGTGAACTTCTGATCATCCGGCTTCTGCTTCCGCAGCAAGGAGCAAAGGAGCAACCCGCACCAAGTCCTCGGGAGTGTCGACCCCGATGGAAAGATCCTCGGTCAACACCACGGCAATACGACGCCCGTGTTCCAACGCCCGCAATTGTTCGAGCTTTTCAACCTTTTCCAGATTCCCTTGCGGGAGTGCGGTAAAGGCACGAAGAAATTCAGCCGTGTAGCCATATATTCCGAGGTGACGAAGCAAGGGCAGGGTCTTCTTTTCCACCTCTTCCACATCATCTCGTGGATAAGGAATCGATGCCCGCGAAAAATACATCGCAAATCCATTAGCGTCACGCACCACCTTCACGACATTCGAATCTTGAAAGTCTTCCGAGTTGAGGATGGGAGTGGCCAAAGTGGACATATCTGCCTCGGGTTTTTCAATCGCTTCCGTCAAGGCGAGGATTTGACTGCGAGTGACAAGAGGTTCATCAGCCTGAACGTTGATTAATCGCACCGCTCCGATAGTCTCGTTGGCTGCCGCGATGCGGTCTGTGCCGCTCGGCAAGTCCGGATTGGTAAGAATAGTGGAAAAACCCGCGTTGCTCAAGACGTCGCTGATCTCCTCGCTGTCCACCGCAAACCAAAGAGGAAACTCGGGAGCTTCTCGAGCGATTCGCATGGCTGTCCAGAGAACTAGGGGTTTCCCGGACACCTCCGCCAAAAGTTTGCCGGGGAAGCGAGCAGAAGCCAACCGGGCCGGCACCACGATTACGGTTTGCGGCGTCAAGGAGTGATCCATAGCACCTTTCCTTGCCGACAATTCCCTCGACAGGCAAGGCATTCCTGAGAGAGGGCTTTCTTGACGAAACGGGTCTTTTAGACAGAATGATGATTCTTACATGAATTCCGCAACCCTATCGACACCCACTCTGGATCGTTTTTCCCTGCCCGACCGGCATGGCCGTTTTGGTCCCTACGGGGGTGCATTCGTGCCCGAGACACTGGCTCACCCGCTACAACAGCTCACCGCTGCCTACGAGGAGACGAAGAACGATCCCGTATTCCAGAAAGAGCTAAAGCAACAATTGAAGAGTTTCGCGGGACGCCCCACCGGGTTGTACTTTGCCGAACGCCTGACTCGTGAATTGGGAGGAGCCAAGATTTACCTGAAGCGCGAGGACATGCTCCATACGGGTGCCCACAAGATCAACAATGCTCTAGGTCAAGCTTTGCTGGCCAAAAAGATGGGCAAGAGCCGCATTATCGCAGAGACTGGAGCCGGGCAACACGGCATCGCGACTGCAGCGGTCTGCGCGCGTTTTGGATTCGACTGCGTAATCTACATGGGAGCAGAGGACATGCGGCGACAGGCTCTGAACGTATTTCGAATGCGCTTGAGTGGGGCCGAGGTACGAAGCGTGGAAGCGGGGAACCGCACACTCAAGGAAGCTATCAACGAAGCCATGCGCGATTGGGTCACCAATGTTAGGAGCACTCATTACATTTTGGGCTCGGCGCTGGGTGCGCACCCCTACCCCGGGATGGTTCGTGATTTCCATCGAGTTATAAGCACGGAAACCAAAGAACAAATCTTAGATCTCGAGGGGCGACTGCCCGATGAGATGGTCGCCTGCGTGGGCGGTGGCAGCAACGCCATCGGCTTCTTCTTCGATTTTTTGGAAGAGGAGGCAGTTCGCCTAGTGGGAGTGGAAGCAGGTGGACGCAACCTAGAGGATGGCCAACACGCGGCTCGATTCGAGGGGGGGCGACTGGGCGTGCTTCAGGGTTGCAAGACCTGGATTCTCCAAAATGACGACGGCCAGATAAATCAGACCCACTCCGTCTCCGCAGGTCTAGATTACGCCGCCATCGGTCCCGAACACGCCTATTATCGGGACAGAGGCCGTATAGACTTTACCCATGCGGGAGACGACGACGCCCTACACGCCTTCCGCAAGCTGTCCGAGACCGAAGGCATTCTGCCAGCACTGGAATCGTCTCACGGGCTCGCATACGCCTTTAGAAGAGCTAAAGAAATGCCGCAGGATTCAATACTTTGCGTAAACCTAAGCGGGCGTGGAGACAAAGATGCGATGGAAGCGGCTCGCATCTTAGGTGAAGAAGCCCTAATGCCATGAACAGCATGACGGGCTTTGGGCGAAGTTGCTTTCGCCATGAACAATTCAATATCATCCTTGAGGTTTCCTCGGTAAACAAACGTCATTTTGAAGCGGTTTGCTCACTGCCTAAGGAGTGGCAAACCCTCGAGCGGGCATTATTGGAACGGGCTCGGGGAAAGATCCAGCGAGGACGCCTGCGTATCCATGTCCGCCCTGAAGAGGCAAGCGTACAAAACAGCTCGGATGATTGGATTGAGAAAAATCTTGCCGCGGACTTGGATAAACTCGAAGCGTTTGCCAAAACTCGCGGTATCCCTTTCGAACCGGACGCCCATTTGATTGCTCGCCTAGCATCCTCTCGGCGAACCGAGAGTGGTCTCCCGTCTGCAGATAGTGTCGAATCCGAACTACTGAAAGCGGCCGACAAGGCTCTACAGGATCTCGTGACCATGCGGGCCGAAGAAGGTAAAAGGCTGGCGGAAGATCTATTCGCGCGCATTGCCACGCTCGAAACATTCGCAGCGGACATAGCAATTTCGGCAAAAGACACTGCGAATGAATGGCGAGACAGGCTTCTCGAACGGCTCCGCAAGGCCGAGTTATCGATCGATCTCGATGACGAGCGAGTCCTCAAGGAGTTTACGCTTTTCGCCGACAAGGCAGACATCTCGGAGGAAATCACTCGTTTACGTAGCCACTGCATCCAATTCCGAGAGAGCTTGGATACGAAAGATGCAGTCGGTCGTAAGCTCGAATTTATTCTTCAAGAGATTTCTCGCGAGTTGAACACACTATGTGCGAAAGCCTCTCGACCGGAAACCAATCGCCTCGGACTGGACGCCCGGAACGAAGTGGAAAAGCTACGCGAACAAGTCTTGAACTTGGAGTAAGTAGAAAGGTGAGGTAGCCCCTTCACCATCCTTATTTCTCTCTCCACGCGCCTACGAGTCGGAGCTATTGGTCGTCTCCGATGCCAACGCTGCTTTCTTCTCTTCAGCCGCTTCACGAAATCCACGAATCACATAGCTAATGACTCCCAAGAAGATAAAGGAGTCGGCCAAATTGAATATCGGGTAATCATACTCCAGAAGTGGAAGGTAAACATCTAAAAAGTCCACCACCTCGGCAGGTGTCCGAAATAGCCTGTCGCAAAGGTTCCCGGCGATGCCACCGGCAATACTGCCAAAAATAATTTGAGGTCCAACCTTTTCAAGCTCAAGGCTGTGGCGAAAGAAATAAATGCTGATCAAGGCTACAAAAGCAAGCACAGTAAGTACCCCCGGATAATCGGAAAACATGCTCCATGCGGCTCCGGGATTGGTGATGTAAGTCAATTCGAGGAACGCTTCCGGACCATCAACGTAGTCCAACACCAACACGGGATGCTCTCTCCATGCCGCCGCATTTCCCTGAGCCCAAGACTTCGTTACTTGATCCGCGGCAAGGACGCCTAGGCAAAAAGCCCAAAAACGGACTGCGCTCATCGTATTTTAGTTTGTTGAATCATGGAACCCGTGCGAAAGGCTTAAGCGTCGTCGTCCCCGAGACTGGCTTCAGACAAGGTTGCGAAGGCCCCTATTCCACCCCCTCCCGTGTCTTTGCGAGCACGCACATGCTGTTCGTACTCGGCCTGTCCCTCCAAGGAGTAACGCGTATAGGGAACGGCTTTAAGACGACTCTGCTTGATGGGTTTTGCCGTTTCCTCGCAAACACCATAAGTTCCATCGAAAACTCGATCTATGGCGCTCTCGACCTCATTGAGCATCTCCTGCTCCCCCGCCATCATCGTAATAGCCACATCGCGATCAAACGACTCCGAACCCGCATCGGAAGAGTTTACGGAAAGTTCACCCGAACTTTCTCGGGAAGATGCCCCTATCGTATCCGCAGATCGTGCTCCCAAACCGACCTTCAACTGATCGCGCAACTTGAGGAGGCTAGTGTAAAAAGGTTTCCAACCGGCAGGCACTGTTGATGCATCACGATCGGGGCGAGTCGTGCTTTTATTTGGATTAAAACCAAGAATGTCAGCAACCGAAGCGGACTGGGTCTTGTTCTTGGCAAAAGACTGCACGTGTTTGGGAGCAGCCACTACTTTCGCTCTGCGAATGGTTTGCTCGTTCACTGAGTCATCTTTTTCATTCTCGGTATCCTTCTTGCTGTCGAGAATGGATCTTACGTCGTCCAAGCTAAAACCAACTGCGGCAGCTGGCGGAGGAGAAACTGGAGAGTCCTTGGAATTCCCTTTTTTCGTTTCGACCGCGGCGACAGCCTCCGCCACATTAGTAGGAACAGCATCCTCACTGGCCTTTTTCGCTGATTTCGCCGGAGTTTTCAGCGGCTTTCCAAGGGAAGCTTGCCCTGAAGCCACTTTATTGGTCGGCGGTTTCTTCTCAGGACTTTTTCGAATGGCCGACTCCTTCTTGGTGGATACTTGTTTCTTTACCGAAGTAGCGGCAGGCACCTTCTTTTGTTTCGCCGCCGTTTTAGCAGCTGCAGGCTTCTGGGCGACAGGTTTTTTTGTGATGGCTTGCTTGCTCATAAGAAAAGAGTTTTTTAGATTGTTAAGAAATTGCTTTGGTAGACAGGGCCTCTGCACATCTGGAAGAAACTTCGCCCCAAGGTTCAACATGTGTTAATTCGGGCACCCAACGCCAACTCCTAGGGCAACGGATCCCGGAAGCATGCCGAACCTCTACGGTGGGTTCTCCTTGGGCGTTGTAATCGGCAGTTAAAATCACGCTAGAAGTAATAAACAACTCTGCCAAGCAGTCCTCATTTCGACTGAGTGCAGCGAAAGACTCGTTATCAGGATGACCGAAAACTTGAACCTCGGCGTCCAACGACTGGCCAATTACTTTCTCCACTCGAAGTTTTTCCAGAGCTTCATTCACCGCCGTGGTCTTGAAGGCTAGAATGGCTCGAACGTCTTCGACTTTCGCACCCCCTCGCCAAGCACTATCGACTTCCGGCCAAGCCTGTAAAGCCAAGGGTTCGAGGCAAAAGTCACTCCCCTCCTCCAGGTACGCCCAAGCTTCGTCGGTGGTAAAAGGGATGACGGGGGCGAGCAATTTCACGAGAACTTGAAAAATATGATCCAAGGCGGTCTGAGACGACCTGCGTAAAGGATCATTTGGCGAAAACGTGTATAGACGGTCTTTGAGCACATCGTGATAAACCGAGGAAAGAACATTCGAACAATACCGATTCACGAACTGAATCCCACGGTGAAACTCATAAGCATCGAAAGCCTTTGTAACATCCTCGATCAGATCCGCCGTATTGTCTAGGGCCCAAAGGTCAATGGGCGAAAGTTGCTCGAGAGGAATGGAGTCCGTTTGCCTATCAAAGTCGAAAAGATTGCCGATTTGAAAGCGGAAGGTGTTCCGAATCGTCCGATACCCCCTGACGACTTGATCAAGAATCTCCTCGGAAAGCGGTATGTCTCGGCGAAAGTCCTCGGAACAAATCCAGAGGCGAAGCACGTCGGCGCCATAGCGCTTGACGTAGGATTCAACGGTTTGAGGTTTGCCATCACTCTTGGAAATCTTCCTGCCGTCTCCGTCGACGACAAAGCCATGCGTAATGATATGGGCATAAGGGGGAGCGCCGTCTGCTAGGAGTGCAGTCCAGAGAGAGGACTGAAACCACCCACGATGCTGGTCGCTCCCCTCCAAGTACAGGTCCGCGGGCCATTTCAGGTCTTCTTTTTGTCGAAGAACAGCTCGATGACTGCATCCTGAGTCAATCCAGACGTCGAGCGTATCGGAACCTTTCACCAACGTTTTCCCCTTCCAAGACTCGGGCAAATCAACACCTGCAAGCAATTCTTCCGCAGAAAGCTCGAACCAAAGGTCGGTCCCCCCATGCTCGACTTTATCGGCAAAGGATCGAATCAAGTTTGCGTCGAGCAAAGGTTCACCCTCCTCGTCGAAGAATACGGGAATGGGGACGCCCCAAGATCTTTGGCGAGAAATACACCAGTCCGGACGAGCCTCCAAAAAACCGCGAATGCGGTTGCGACCCCATTCGGGAGTAAAGGCAACCTCGTCCAGAGCATCAAGACCTGCATTACGAATATCATCCTTATCCAACGAAACGAACCATTGATCCATCGCTCGGAACACAACCGGGGTCTTGCTGCGCCAGCAATGAGGATACTGGTGACTGTGATGCTCAAGGTGAAGCAGACTGCCGTTTTCTCGAAGAAGAGCGAGTACGCCTTCATTCGCCTCGCAACCTTTTTTCGTTCCGAGAACTGAAAGTCCGACAAGGCTTGCAGGCATTTGCCCGTCATCGAGGTAGCGACCGGCATCATCCAGAGGGCAATAGATTTCCATCCCGTTAGCCAAACCCGTCAGGTAATCGTCCAAACCGTGACCCGGCGCGGTATGCACGCATCCCGTGCCCGCATCCATCGTGACGTAGTCGGCGGCAACAACCGGACTGTCTCTATCGATAAATGGATGACGACCAATCCAACCGACCAAAGACTTGCCCGGCAATTCACGGCCAAGTTCATGGTTCTCCAATTCACAGGATTCAGCAAATTTTTTCGCCAAGGAGGCTCCCACCCAATATGAATTACCCTCGGATTTCACCTCGACGTAGGTTTCACGAGGATTTACGGCAATCGCAAGATTCGCGGGGATCGTCCATGGAGTCGTGGTCCAAATAACCAAAAAGGCATTGTCGCCTGCCATAAAGTCTCCGGATTCCCGCAAGGCGAACTTAACGTGTATGGCCGGACTTACGTGGTCTTGGTACTCGACTTCCGCTTCCGCCAAGGCAGTGCGGCAGGGAATAGACCAATAAACAGGTTTTTTGCTGCGGTACACGAATCCCTTATCCACAAATTCAGCAAACGTGCGTAAGATAACCGCCTCGTAATCAGGATCCATGGTGCGATATTCCCGATTCCAGTCGGCAAGCACACCGAGTCGCTTGAATTGGCCTCGTTGCTTTTCGATAAAGCTTTCGGAAAACTCCTTGCAGGCGCGCCTAAGTTCAAGAGGAGTGAAATCCTTTTCCTTACCTCGCAGATTCTTGGTAACCTTATGCTCGATAGGAAGACCGTGACAATCCCATCCCGGAACATAAGGAACGCGGTACCCGCAAGCGCTCTTGAAACGCACGATGACGTCCTTGAGAGTCTTGTTGAGGGCCGTCCCCACATGTACGTCGCCGTTTGTGAAAGGAGGGCCATCATGCAAAACGAAAGTTTCTCCATCAGCATTTTTCTCCTGCAGCTTGCCGTAAAGATCAACGCCATTCCAATGATCCAAGCGAAGCGGTTCGCGTTCGACGAGATTGGCTCTCATCGGAAAACCGGTCTGAGGCAAGTTGAGAGTTTCTTTAAGGTTAACGGACATAGGCTGGGTTGCCGCAAATGGTAGCAGAGGCGACAGGAAAATGTCCGTTTCCGAGTTCAAGTCAAGGGTCGATAGACAATTAGCGCTCTCTTTTTACTTGCTTTCCCCCAATAGAATATCAGCCTCCCGCCCATTTCTAGATGGACAGCATACTAAATTCGTTCCTCAACGGGCTTGAAGCCAATTCGCCAAATCTTTACTTAGTCGCTCTGGCGGGATGTATTCTCGTTGGCATTTTTCTCCTCACGAAAGGTGGGGATATCTTGACCGACGGAGCCAGTGATCTTGCTCGCACCCTGGGAGTTCATCCCGCGATTATAGGGCTAACTGTTGTTTCCATTGCTACCTCCGCACCGGAACTGTTCACCTCACTGGCTGCGATAGCTGGTGACGCTAAAGATCTAATCATAGGAAACGTCGTAGGAAGCAATCTTGCCAACATTGGACTAGTTCTAGGAATCGCCACTTTCATAAACCCAATTGCGATGAAGGGCTCCCTGGCAAACTGGCAAACGAATCTGCTCCTACTGACCACTCTACTTTTTTCCATCTCCTGTCTGTGGATAGGTAAGGAATCCTTCGATCGGCCGCTTGGAATCGTTTTTAGTATTATTCTTGTCGCTTACCTGATCGTCGTGACTAGAGGAGCAATCATCGACCGCAAGGCAGCAAAGAATAGCTCGGATACGGTTCCCGAGTTAAAAGGAGACGAGGACCTTGCTCCGCCTTGGAAATCCCTTCTTATCGTTTTGGTAGCTTCAGGGGCTTTATGGCTAGGTTCCGAGGTACTGGTCACCGGAGCCAAAGGCCTTGCCCAGTTCGCCTCCATACCTCAGGAGATTATTGGTCTCACGATCGTAGCCATAGGAACAAGTCTCCCGGAATTGGCGGCCTCGTGCGTTCTCGCCAAGCGAGGAGAGAGCGGCATGCTGCTAGGTAACATCGTGGGGTCGAACCTTTTCAACCTGACTTTTGTGGCGGGAATAGCAGGAATAGTCTCACCGATCCCCGTGAACCCATCTCTAGTTCAGGTAGAATTCCCGGTCATGCTCCTGTTGACCGGCATACTATGCTGGTTGATGCGGAAAAAGGAGATTCGCATTCTCCACGGCACCTTTCTACTCATTATCTATTTTGCCACATTAGGTGCGGCATGGTTCCTACACGGATAGAAGAAACTTAAGTTCCGGATAAGAAAACCGAAAAAAGACCGGAAGGATTGAAACTTCAATCCGAGAAATCAAGCCTTGGGGAAAACTAGATCTTCAATTGTCTTCGCCAATTTGAAGGCGCACAAATTTCACAATCGAAAGAGATTCGCCTACCAGCTTAGCTTTTTCCGCCAAAAGATCCTTGATACTAATGTCAGGATTCTTAACGAACGACTGTTCCTCCAAACAGGAGGTGGCAAAATACTTGTCGAGTTTCCCCGTGATTATCTTTTCGATGGCTTGCGGAGGTTTACCCTCGGCTTGCGCCGTGGCAACTTCACGCTCCTTGGCCACAAGCTCTTCGGGCACATTTGCTCGACTCACGCAGACGGGAGCTGTTGCTGCGATGTGCATGCAAATATCCTTGCCCAAAGAAATCGTTTCTTGGTGGTCGGCGCCGGCCTCGGTCTCGGTGGAGAGTTCAAGAAGCACTCCAACCTTGGCTCCAGTATGAATGTAGGATTCAACACGGCCTGAAGCTGCAGGCGATAATCGTGCCGAACGAGAGATACGAATGTTTTCGCCAATTCTAGCTACTTGCTCGGTGCGTTTCTCTTCCAAATCAGCATCGGGGTTGTCGAGCAAGTCTCCGGCCAGTTCGAGGGCAAAAGCCTGGAATTCGTCGTTCTTGGCCACGAAATCAGTTTCGCAGTTGACCTCAACAATTACACCGGAGCGCCCGTTTTCAGACAATTTGCAGGTAATAACACCCTCTGCAGCAGCTCGACCTGCTTTCTTGGCAGCAGTGGCCACTCCCTTTTTCCGCAGAATGGATACGGCTTCATCCATATCGCCTCCACTCTCGGTAAGGGCGCGTTTACAGTCAACTAAGCCGGCACTCGTCTTTTCACGAAGCTCGACAATCTTATCCTTGGTGATTTCAGACATTATATTTTCTTGTGCCCTGCGAAGGACTCGTTTGATTCTTGAAGTTGTATGAGGACGGGTAAACGCCTTAATGGGCAATCAAGCTTTGGCCGTATCTTCCGCGGTTGCTTTCGCAGGTGCCTCTGCTTCTACCGCGGGCGCCTCTTCTACCACCGCAGGTGTCTCTTCTACCACCGCGGGCACCTCTTCTGCTGCAGCTACTACCTTCGCCTTTTCTTCGGCAGGTTTTGCCTCAGCTTCGTCTCGAGAGTCTCGGACGCGATCATCAAAGTCCATGTCCTCATAACCCTCGGGTAGAGTAACCTCAGGTTCACCACCTTGATCACCGAATTCCGGTTCTTGGGTCACGGGGGTTATGTCTCTGCGATGGATGGGCATCTCGCTTCGTCGAGCAAATCCACTTTGAATCGCCTCGGAGATCACATCTATAACGATTCGAATCGATTTCGTAGAATCATCGTTACCCGGTATGGGGTGATCGACGAGCGTGGGATCGGAATTACTGTCGACAAGGGCAATAACGGGAATACCAAGACGATTTGCCTCGGTCACCGCGATCAATTCGTTATTCGTATCGATAATAAAAAGTGCTCCCGGAAGACTTTTGAGGTCCAACATCCCCTCGAAATTTCGATGCATGCGGGACATTTGCCTCTTGATTGCCGCTCCCTCTTTGCCGGGAAGAGCATCCAGACTTCCGTCCTCCTCCATACGAAGATATTTCTTGTACTTGGCCAAACTGGTGGACACCGTTTGAAAATTCGTCAACGTGCCGCCCATCCAGCGGTTGACGCAGAAAGATGTATTGGTGGCAGCGGCCATTTCCCTCACGGGTTCCTGGGCCTGCCGCTTTGTTCCGACCAAAAGAATGGATTTACCGCTAGCCACCACGTCCTCGATCGCAGTACACGCCTTTTCCAAAAGGTCGTAGGTCTTTTCGAGATCAATGATGGATATGCCATGCCGATTTGCGTAAACGTAAGGCTTGGACTTGGGATTCCATCGGCGCAATTGGTGCCCGAAGTGGACTCCGGCGTCGAGTAGGTCTTTAACTGTTATATTCATATATTTGAAGGTTCAAAGCCCCAAGGAAAGCCTCGGGGAGAAATAGTTTTCTTTTTGAGTGTGAGAGTTAGGTTCGTTGGTTTTATCCGGTAAATGCTACGAGCAGGAATGCTAATAACGGTGGTAAACAGAAAAGATGAATTTGAAAAATCAGCAAGGCTAAACGCACCTATTGAAGGTAAGTGCAAAGACTTAAATGCGATTGGAAGATTGGGTGCAGGGGCAGGATTTGAACCTGCGACCTTCAGGTTATGAGCCTGACGAGCTACCAAACTGCTCCACCCTGCATCACAAGAAGTTGGCAAATCATGTCCGGCATCGGGTTATGAGCAAGATCAAAATGACACGAGACCGTCCAGTAAGCGTTTTTTCAGTTGAGAGAACCATCGGAGCGAGTCATTAGATAAGATGATGGCCGATCTCACCGACGTAATTGCATTCTGCGACAACCGAACCGAACGCCTCGAAGTGCCCGACTTCCCGGGCTCCGAAAACGGCCTCCAGGTCGCCAACGACGGCCACGTATCGAAGGTCGGCGCAGCCGTGGACGCAGGTCTGGAACCATTCCGCAAAGCCGTTGCCGCCGGCATAGATCTCCTCATCGTCCACCACGGACTGTACTGGACGCCTCCCCTACCCTTGGTCGGTCCGGCTTACGACAAGGTGAAATGCTTGCTGGACAACAACCTCGCCCTCTACGGTAGTCACCTCCCGCTCGACCGACACCCCGAGATCGGCAACAACGCCATTCTCGCCCGTAAACTGGAACTATCCCCCTGCGGAACCTTCCTCCCCTACGAAGGCGTGGACATAGGCTTGTTGGCGAAAGCTTCCGGTTCTCGCGACGACTTACGCTCCGGACTCGAAAACCTGTTCCCAAACGGGATCAACGCCATGGAATACGGTTCGGACAAACCGGAAAAAATCGCCGTCCTCACAGGCTCGGGTCAAAGCGCAGTGGATAAAATACTCGATGCCGGAGCCGACACCCTCATCACGGGTGAACTCCGCCAACACCACTTCAACCTCGCCCAAGAGCTACGCCTCAATCTTTATGCCTGCGGTCACTACGCCACCGAGACCTTCGGCGTAGACGCCCTCGCCCGGGAAGTAGCCGAAAAGTTCGACCTCCCCTACGAGTTCGTCGAGACCCCCTGCCCTCTTTGACTCCGGGATTGCCGTTTGCACGGTCTTAGTCTTTAATTCAAAACAAGATGAAGAAGATCGGACTCCTCAACGGCCCCAACCTCGATCGCCTCGGCAAACGCGAACCCGATGTCTACGGTTCCGTCACCCTCGCAGAGATCGAGGAAAAGGTAAAAGCCAAGGCCACCGCATGCGACTGCGAGGTAGACGCCTTCCAGTCCAACCACGAAGGCGCCCTCATCGACAAGATACACGAATGGAGCGATGCCGGGCTCGCCGGCCTCATCCTCAACCCCGGGGCGCTCACCCACACCAGCGCGGCCTTGCGAGACGCCGTGGTCGCCTCGGGCCTC
>JACNJI010000053.1 GCA_014382645.1 Verrucomicrobiota bacterium
CAATGTGGGCGGCGGTGGAGGTCGTGACCGTTACACTGTTAATTGCTATCTGTGGGAGAACTGAATGAATTGTGAAGGTATGTTTCTCTGATGGATTTTGCCCGCTTAAAAATAACGCTGTCACCATCGCTTCATATTCTCCTGAACGGGATGGCGTCCCGGAGATAATACCACTGGAAGAATCCAATATAAGGCCGCCGGGAAGTCCGGTTGCAGTGAAGGCTAGGGGAGGGTTGGTGGCATTTACGTCGTGGGAGAATGCTTGATCCGCTTCCATTGTGAAGTTCAATGGAGTATTGATGGAGTTGGGACCGATTACACTTCCGTAAGCTGGGAAGGTTTGGTTAGGCTTCTGGTTGTGGTAAGAAGCTTTTATCCATGCGTCTGAACGAGCAACGCCTGCAAGCCTAACCTCATCATAAGCCGATTCGACCATGCCTTGCCCAAACACCCAGCTTAACCCTGGGTTTTCTGTTGCCGCAGGTTCGGGATCGAAGTCAGTTTGTCCAGTCAAATTGCCGTCTAGATAGATTTTGGCTTTGCCGTTTGTGACGTCAACCACGGTGGACAGGTGTCTCCAGACTCTCTTTTGCACCTGAATGGTCGATGTGATTGTTTCGGGTTCAGGTTTAGATTCCAGGGTATGATGAAGGGCGGGTTTGGCCAGAGAACCGAAATAAAAGCTTTTTCCCGAGCCATAGCTATAAATGTTCATGGAGCTGAGGTCTTCGGCGACGGATCCATCCAGAGGTACCTTGTACCAGCCATTTTGAACTGGGTCCGCCGGATTTATTTTCACCCAAGGTACGGAAGGTGTCTTGATCCAAGGTTCGATGCGTGAACCACCGCCACCCTCCCCATGGGCAAAGGCCACTAGATACTCTTCTCCGGCGATTAATTCATTTGGAGAAACGGGATCTTTTGTGAAGTTGTTATTGCCGCCGATTTTCTCGTTGCCGTCGAACTTTTTGTTCTTGTCGAGATCCATCCACATGACGGCGCGATCATCCTTTCTCAACATGCGGAAGCCGTAGTTACCCGTTTCGGGTACGACGAACGTAGAGATAAAACATGACATGTACCAGTCGTTCGAGGTTATGCCGATGTTCGCCCCCATGAACTCATTGTCATTGTCCAAATGAATATCTTCGTTGGTCCATATTCTTTGCCCCGAAAATTGTTTGTTGGAAAATAAACCTTGGTTGATGTCGTTGAAGTAGGTGTCGTTCCCGTTTGATGGAATCCATGAGTCCCAACCGCGGGCGAGGAAGGCATTGGGAATATCGTTTGGCAATTCGTCTTCCAGCCTGATCCAAGTGGAAAAACTATAATCACTCTCTTCCAGAGTCTTCAAAGATGAGCTGTATGGAACAGAAATGAAAGTATTCGAACCTTCTCCAATTGTACGTCCGGTTCCAATAATGCTAGAAGGTCGGTCGAGCCCGTCGTGATCATCGGCATGGTTGCGGGTTATTGAAGAATCGGTAAGAACCCCCGCGGAGTTCATTTCTCCTAGGTGCCAAACGCCTTTATAACCTGAGGACCAAGTAGAACCGTCGTAAGCGTAAGTCGGGGCTTGTCCTGCATGCAGGGCGTGCCCCCAGTAAGCGGTCACGTTCAAGTCGCTGTGCAGTTCGGCTAAACGAACCCAAACCAGAAGTTCTCCCGAAGCTTCGTTCCACTCGTCGATTTCATAGGCAAGCTCGTTTGCCTTGTCGTCAAAGAAGCGAAGGTCGTTGCCTGACGAGGATTGAAAAGATCGTAGACTGAAGTTCGGGATGTCGCTACCTAAACGTATCAGAGCAGGAAAATCCTTTAGAGTTTCATTTCCGTCGTATCCCTCGAAGGACATTGCGGTCTTGTGAGTGAACTCATTCACGTCAACGATCACCAAACTTACGATTCCTTGGTCTTCACCTTTTAAATTGCTGGCCGTTACGGTAATGTTCGTAGAACTGCCCTGGATGGGATTACCGGTAATCTCTCCCGTACTGCTATTGATGCTGAGCCCGAAGGGCAAACCCGCCGCCGCGAATTGGGTGGCACTTGGAAAAGTCTGAAGAGCGTATGAAACGGATCGGTTCGCGTCGTTGGCAAAGCCTCTTATTACCTGATCTGGAATCAGGGCGGGTGGCCCTTCCACGGTTCCAATGGAAACAAAGTTTGCTCCCGGTATTTGGCTCGAATAGGAGGCCTTGATTGAGGCGGCGGATGCCAAATCTAGAGAAATCCTGACTTCATCGAGCCAGCCGTTCCAGTAATTCCCTCCCGTACGGGCAGAACCTAGGCGGAAATTATCAACCGGTCCACCAAAAGGTCGAGTCCGTGAGTATCCGGACATCCATTCTTCACCGTTCTTGTATATGTACATGGCACCGATGGAGCTTTCTTTTTGAAATGTCCAGTGTACCCACTTGCCCCTGTATTCGAAGTCGTCTTTTTCTATTCTGTCTATACTACCTGAACCTGCGTCCCAATAAATCCGGCCATTGCTCCAAGGATGGTGAATGTTTAAATGCCTTCCGAGGGATGAACCGGACTCCAATATGGAAGTATTCTTCGGTAAACTAGCGCCGCCATAAGACCAAAAGGAAATGGTGAGTTGCTTGGCATCTCCCGGAGGATGGGATTCGAGGGGCAGATTGACGTAATCATTGATTCCGTCGAACGAAAGGGCTTTTCCAATTACTCCCGGCACGCGTGGGATTTCTTTGAAGTTAATTGCAGTGCCGTGAAGACTTCCACTAGATTCACGGATAACTGTAGGGTCATCGCCTTCCATGTGCCAAACGGCATGGTAACGGTTCCAGATGGAACCGTCCAAGCAATAGTCGGGTTGCGTTGTCGCGTTCGGGTTGCCCCATTTTGCGGTGATTGTCGTTCCCGCTTTCAATTCGGGAACACGCACCCAGTAGGCGGAAACGCCGGTTGGATTCCACTTGACCGGTTCGTATTTTAATTCTTCGGCTCCATCGGGTCCTACGAATCTGAGGTCAAAGCCTGCAGAGGAACTGAATTGTTCGTACGAAAAGCTGTTAATATTGTCGTCGATTTCGATATAAACCGGGAAGTCGGTTAAAGTGTCATTGGCATCGTATCCGGGAATAGTAATTGGTGCAGAGTATTCCCATCGGGTGTAGTCCTTAACATGGAGAGTTAGGGCACTTGGACGACTACCGGCCGCATTGCTGGCGAGAATGGTTAA
>JACNJI010000052.1 GCA_014382645.1 Verrucomicrobiota bacterium
GTTTCCGGGGACAAAAAAGGTTGGGCCACGGACAAGGAATTGCAACTGATCCTCCAATGACACACTCGCCGTGACCGCTTTAAGAGAAACCTTTATTAACGAGCTTAGTCGAATCGACAGTCTATCTCAAGTAAGCTCGATTCTAGGTTGGGACGAGCAGGTGAACTTGCCCTCCGGAGAAGCTCCTGCCTCGCAAAGGGCGGCTCAAAGCTCGGCCTTGGCTGAACTGGTTCATCGTGAATTCACAGGATCCGCTTTTAGTGATTTGCTGAAACGACTGGAAGACGAGACGGACGAACCGGACAAAGACCTCAAAATTATTCTTCGTGAAGTTCGTCGCGACCTCGACCGAGCTCAAAAGCTACCAAACGATTTCGTAGCCCGAAAAGCGTCTCATGAAAGTTCGACGTATCACGTATGGAAGAGTGCTCGCGAGAAAAACGACTTTACTGCATTTGCCCCCGCGCTTGAGAAAACCATGCAATTCGCCCAAGAGGAAGCTGCCTACATCGGATATGGCGAAAATCCATACGACTACCATTTGGACAAGCATGACCCCGGCATGGATGCCTGTGGCATCGGCAAGCTTTTCGATGAATTGCAAATTGGACTCGTTCCACTCGCCGAGCAAATCCTCTCCTTATCCGAAGAGGCGACGATTCCAGAGCTGAAAGGATTTCCGAAAGACAAACAAGAAACATTTCTCCGAGAGGTAGTGGAAAGCCTGGGATTCGATTTCACGAGAGGCCGAATAGACGTCGCCGTGCACCCCTTTTGCTCCGGAAACGGATCCGACACGCGACTCACCACCCGCTACGATTCGGAAAACCCGCTGGATTCTCTCTTCTCTGCCATACACGAGGCCGGTCACGGTCTTTACGAACAAGGATTGCCCCACAAATGGCTAGGTACGCCACTCGCGGAGGCCGCCGGCATGGGCGTGCATGAGTCGCAAAGCAGAATATGGGAAAACCAAGTGGGACGTTCGCCTGCTTTTTGGAATAGGTGGGAACCTCGCTTTCGCGAACTATTCCCCGAACCTTTGGCGGACATCTCTTCGGAGCAACTGTTCCTCGCCGTCAACAAGGTTTCCAGAAACCCCATCCGAGTCGACGCCGACGAGGTAACCTACAACTTGCACGTAATTCTTCGCTTCGAGTTGGAACAAGCCCTTTTTGCAGGCGATCTTAAAGTGGAAGATCTTCCGGGAGCGTGGAGCGAAAAGGCGGTAAAACTTCTCGGACTTCAACCGACCGGCGATTCGGAAGGCGTCCTGCAAGACGTTCACTGGTCGGGTGGAGCATTCGGTTATTTCCCAAGTTACTGTCTAGGAAATTTGCTGGCGGCCCAGCTTTGGGATAAGGCAGTGGAAGAAGATGTGCCAGATCCGGACGATCCATCGAAATTCTTGTCTTGGTTACAACTTAAGGTGCATCGGCATGGCAGGCGCATGAACTTGCTGGAACTTACTGAAGATGCGACAGGCGACTCTCTTGGTCCTCGATGCCTATTGCAATACTTGGAATCTCGTTACCTGTCTCTCTATCGGAAAGCGAACTAGATCAACTTGTCGTGGTCAATTCTCTCAATCGCAACGTAAGTTCCGCGAAAATCCTCCTCGAAAATCTTACGAGTAGTCTCAGGCAAGGTTTTTACCCGCTCGGCGATCTTTGCCTCATCGACGACTTGAGAATCAGGCAACTTGGATTTCCCGCTCTCACAATCATCGTCGACTGTCACCGGACTGGGAGCGGAACTGGCAGCTAGCCTAATCGGTTCCTGTTCTTCCTGAACCATCTGAGCCGGGAGAAGTCCCTCCGCATCCTCAGCGTCGAGAACCACCTTGGGCAGAGTCTCGATGGATTCAGGTTTGACTACGGTTTCCGTCTCAGCCGTAGTTTCAAGTTTGGGATCGACTTCAGGTGCGGGCTCAAGTTCGGCTTCAGATTCCGCGACCTCGGGTTTCTCCTCGACGGCAGAAGCTGGTATTTGCTGAGCTGGAGTTACCGATTCAGTTTTTTTTTTGGATTCGGAAGGCGGAACCATACCCGAGATTTCACGAATCACCGAATCGATGGCCCGCGATCTGCATGCTTCCACTCCTCGAAAGAGAGTGACCTCGAAATTAGCCTTGTCGGAAAGTCCGGAACGAACGGATTCCTCACCCGCTCGCAAAGCATCCAAAATTCGGGCATACTGCTCGGAGGAAAGCTCAAGGCTATCAGAGTCCCCACGAATACAAGCAACCAAACCGGAACGCATATGCTCCTGAAGATCCTGTAAGGCCCGGTACAGATCAATTCCTTCGTCCGCAAAAGCATCCGCAGACTTCAGAATGGCAGAAAAGTCAGCCCGGCTCAGCGCTCGAGCCAGTTCGACAATTTGCTCCGGAGAGGCCAGTCCGTAAACCTCGAGCACGTCGGTCTGCAAAATTTTCATCCCACAAAAGGAGATCATTTGATCTAAAATGCTCTGCCCGTCTCGCATGCCGCCCATAGCCATTCGAGAAATGGTTGCGAGAGCGGCGTCTTCCACCTCGACTTTTTCGGTGTCGCAAATCTCACGAAGTTTACCCGAGATCAAATCCGCGGGAATGGAACGAAACTCGAATCGCTGGCAACGGGAGACGATCGTGGGAAGTACCTTGCGCGCCTCGGTGGTCGCAAATACGAACTTAACGTGCGGCGGAGGTTCCTCTAACGTCTTGAGCAAGGCATTGAAAGCCTGCTGGCTTAGCATATGCACCTCGTCGATAATGTATATCTTGTAGCGGCACTGAGCGGGAGCGTACTGGCATTCGTCTCGCAGGTCTCTAACTTGATCCACGGAATTGTTGGAAGCGCCGTCTATCTCAATGACGTCGAGACATCTCCCGTCCATAATGGCTTGCCCGAGTTCCGAATCCTCGGGAACTTCAAGAGAGGGTCCATCCTCCCAGTTCAGGGATTTGGCAAAGAGTCGAGCAGTGGTGGTCTTGCCGGTGCCACGAGGTCCAACGAATAAATAGCCATGGGCAATACGCCCCATCTCGATGGCATTGCCCAAGGTCCGCACCACGTGATCCTGCCCCACAAGTTCAGAAAACTGCTTTGGACGCCACCGACGGGCAATGACTTGATAACCTTTTTCTGCCATGAATATTGTCTAGCGACTAATTGCGACCAACAGCAACGCACGCAAGCGAAACCGCAACTTATTCAAT
>JACNJI010000438.1 GCA_014382645.1 Verrucomicrobiota bacterium
GGAGGCATCCGCTCCCGCCGTTGCAATACGTTCCCCATCCGGAGAGAAAGCCGCTGCCATTACGTATTCGGTATGTCCTTCCAAGCTTCCTGTAGACTTCCAGGAACCACTCTTCCACAGTTTCGCCAACTTGTCCGCGCTTGCAGTTGCCACCAGTTTTCCGTCGGGGCTAGTGGAAAGGCCGTAAATGGAATCGCTATGAGCTCGAATCGTCTCAGTTCGCTCCCAAGTCTTTGTATTGAAAATCACCAAGCGACCCGACACTGTCGGCTCGCCGTCCGCGACAACCAACCATTCGCCGTTCTTCCCCGCAAAGGTCAGGCTTGTGATTCTGCCGGACAAACCGTCGTCAATTTTTTGAATCAGCTTACCGAGCTTTGTCTCCCGCACGAGAACTTGGCCAAATCCTCCGGACGCCAAAAGCTTGCCGGTAGGGTTCCATGCCAAGGAACGTACCTCATCTTGATGTCCTTTCCATACTCCCGAGCCGTTGGTATCCTTTTCCGATAAGTCGAACAGCTCGACGGCTTTGCCGCGACCCACCGCCAATTTCGTTCCGTCCGGCGAAGTCGCCAACGCTCCCACCGGAAGAAACCCCTTCGGCAACGCCCGCCACTTTTCCACTTTCCTTTCCGGTAATTCCGCCAATATTTCCGCGTCCCATTTTGCTCCGGTGGATAGCCACTCGGTAACTTGTTGGATTTCTTTTGCCGTTAATTGCTTCTTTGGCGGCATATGTGGGTCGGCATTTTCGAGGATAAGTTTCAAAATTCGGCTTTCCTCGGGTTTTTCGAGATCTATTACCTTGCCCTCGTCGCCGCCTTTGAGCGCCAATTCACGTGAGGTTAGTACCAATCCGCCCTTTCGCTTGTCTTCCCCATGACACCGAAAGCAATTTTCCTTAAGTATCCGTAATCCATCCATGCCTTGGAGCGAAACACCTGCACAAGAAATCGTTGCAAGCAGTGCGAATCTCCGAGCTCGGGAAAACCTTGGGCGCCATCTAAGCATTTCCTAGAGAAAATGCCTGCAATGCATTGTTTCGCAATCGAGAACCACTAAAAAAGAGTAATTCCCGTTCCCTACTTATGCTTTCCCACTGCGAACAAATGCTTCTGTCCTCGTAGGTACATCACGCCTTCCGAAAGAGCCGGAGAAGCCAATAATGGTTCGCCCATTTCGTGAACAGCAAGCAGTATCGGCTCGTCTCCCGCCTTCATTTCGAACACGAGTCCATCTTCGCCTGAAAGATAAATCTTTCCGTTCGTTGCCACGGGCGAAGCACTGAATCCAAATGCCTTATGCGGGATTCTACTTCGGTTTAATTCGTGGCCGCTTCTCAGGTCGTGGCATGCGAAAATGCCGCCGTTGTGGAGGAGGTATACCTTTTCTCTATAAATAAGCGGCGTCGGCATGTAAGGTCCGCGCTTTACGTGACTCCATGCCACGAACTCGTTCTTGGTTTTGCCCGGGTTTAGCGTAAGGTCCCCCAAAGCCTCCTCTCGTATCGCGAAGATGGGGCGTTCCGGAGCTCGTCCACTGGCCACTACGATGAGTCCTGCCTCGAAGACGGGCGTGGGGGCTGTGATTTTCGAACTGCCACCCAATCTCCAAAGTTCTTTCCCGGTTTCGAATTCATACCCACGGATAAAGTTCGAACCGTTTGCTACCACCTGCGTTCGCTTCTTGCCCGGCACCACCGTTGGCGTGCCCCAGGAAGGCAACTCGTCCCTAGGGGTTTTCCAGAGAGTTCGCCCTGTGCGGACGTCCAGCGCGGTGAGAAACGATTCACCCTGCGTGTCGCATTGGACGATGACTTTCCCTTCATGAATTACAGGCGAACTGGCGGAACCCCATTCGTAGCTGGGAAGGTCGTAGGCTCCCACGTCTAGACGTCCCAAGTCCTTCTTCCATAAGAAATCACCCTCCACCGTGTAGGCGAACAATCCCTCGGAACCAAAAAAAGCCACAACGTGCTTGCCGTCCGTTGCCGGCGTCGAGTTGGCGTAGGTCGCCTTTACGTGGCGTTTGTCTGTCGGTCGTCCCTTCGTCGCGGTTTTTTTCCAGAGCAGTTTTCCCGTGCGCTTGTCGTAACACATGATCAGCCACTCGTGCACGGTTCGATCCTTGGACGCCTCACCCGAACCGTACAAACCCGGGTTGAAGGAAGCTCCGGCTTCTCTGCTTACTGCTGTTGTCAGAAACAACGTTTTGCCCCACACGATCGGGCTCGAATGGGCCAAGCCCGGGATCTCGACTTTGAAGATCAATCCTTCGCTCGTTCGGCCATCAAACTTCTTCGGCAAGCCAGGTCCTTCGCTTATCCCCGCAGCATGAACACCGCGAAACGAAGGCCAATTTGCGTTGTCTTGTTTGTCGGCTTTTGCTCGTCCCAAACAAGCCAACGCGTACATCGACAAGCAGCATATAAAAGCCTTGTTCAACCAATTTTGCATGAGTCTCTCACGATCATGACTTGGACAAACCTGAAATGCTAATTACGCTTGCTCGTTTAGGGGATTAAATCCTGCAAGGGAGCTAAACAGAACTAAACCGAAACTCGGCGAGTTCGGCTTGGGCGTGCAGGAACAATTGGCCTGCAGAATTAAAGGCGAGCTACTTGCAGCAGCCGGGAGAACCTTTGTTCTTGCTGCACTTTTCGCATTTTTCGGCGCCGACGTTGCAGCATTGTTCGGTGCCCTTCTCGTCTCCACATTTGTCGCAGAGATCCTTGGCTCCGGCTTCGGAACCGCAGGAGGAAGCGAAGGCAAGGCAGATAGACGCTAGAGATATCAATAGTAGGTTTTTCATTCCATGTAATCATTAGTCTCGACGAACTCGGGGTCAAGCAATCCCTTGTTCATTATTGCTTCGGCAAGTCTTGACTTTGTCTAGGCTTCCGGAAGGAACATGAGTGATGTCAGAATTCTTGAAGGTTGCATCCGGTTGGCTATGGGGGCTTCCCTTGTTGGTGCTTTTGTTGGGTGGTGGAGTATTCTTCACTTTTTACTCAAGATTCCTTCCTTTCCTATATCTTGGGCATGGTGTTCGTGTATTGCTGGGCAAGTATGATGATGAGCGGGCGCCCGGCGAAGTTAGTCATTTTCAAGCCTTGTGCAGCGCCTTGTCGGGTACGGTTGGTATGGGGAACGTGGCGGGGGTGGCGATTGCAGTCACTACCGGTGGCCCCGGGGCTTTGTTTTGGATGTGGGTGTGCGCCTTGGTCGGGATGGCGACGAAGTTTTTTACTTGTAGCTTGTCCATCATGTATAGGGGCACAGACGACGCGGGGCAGGTTCAGGGTGGCCCGATGTATTTCATCATTGAGGGGCTCGGCCCAAAGTGGAAGCCTTTGGCAGTCATGTTTTGCATCTGCGGTATGTTTGGGTGTTTGCCGCTGCTTCAGTCGAATCAACTTACACAGATCGTTCGGGACATGTTTTTCGAGCCCTACGGATTGTTCGTGGGTTCGGAGGATCGAGTGAACTTTGGAAACGGCCTCTTCGGTTTGTGTGTGGCGTTGCTTGTGGGGAGTGTCATTATTGGCGGCATAAAGCGTATCGGCCGAGTCGCTGCATGGCTCGTTCCCGGGATGGTTATTCTCTACGCGGTATGCGCTTTGGTCATTCTAGGCGGGCATTTGTCCGAGATACCCGACGCCTTGGCCTCGATTTTCAAGTATGCCTTTTCGGGTGAGGCTGTGGCCGGTGGGGCTTTGGGCACCGTGATTATGATTGGGGTCCAACGAGCCGCTTTTTCCAACGAGGCTGGAATGGGGACGGAGGCTATGGCCCATGGGGCCGCCAAGACCCGCGAACCGATTCGCGAAGGAATGGTCGCCATGTTGGGCCCGATGATCGATACCTTGATCGTCTGCACCATCACTGGCCTAGTAATCCTAGTGACCGGAGTTTCGGAAGCCGGTGGAGAGGATGGCGTGATCCTGACTGCTCGTGCCTTTAAGGAGGGAATCCCGGGAGCCGGGCCTTACCTACTGCTGATCTGTGTACTGTTCCTTAGTTTTTCATCGATGATCGGTTTTTCCTACTATGTAACCAAGTGTGGGTGCTTTTTGTTCGGGTCGCGGGCAAGAATCCCATTGGCCATATTTTATCTCGCCGCCATCGTGATCTCGGCGGTGGTGGCTATGGACGATGTAATCAACTTTCTGGATGTTTCCTTCGGTCTCATGGCGGTACCGACTATACTCTCTTCACTCTTGCTCGCACCCAAAGTAATGCAAGCCGCGCGGAAGTATTTCGGAGGCCTTAACGGCTAGATTTACTTGTCCATTGGCGGCCAATCGAGCCATTTGTCGAGGAAGCGAAAGGTGCCTTGGCCGTTTATGGTGTGGGGGCCTAGGAACCATTCGATTTCGGTTCGATCGGAAATCTTGAGTCGTGTGTAAAGACGGCGAATCTTCGAGTACTCGGCGGCGACCCACTCATCGGGGGCCACACCGTCGAAGTGACCGCGTTCGACCATGAAGGGGCGCGGGGCGATTAGCGCCGCCATTTCCGCATAGTTGAAGGTGTGGCCCAAGTTGAACTCGAAGATTTCGTACTCGTTCGTGAAGGGGTAGCTGTATCGGTCGTCACCGGGGCGCGTGGAACCGGTTTTGCGTATCCAGTCGTTGAAGTCGGCCGAACAAATGGAGAGACAATATCCTTCCACGAGAGCGGGAACGCGCATGGCGGTTTTACCTCCGTAGGACAATCCGTAGAAGGCGATGCTCTTGGGATCGGTGAAGGGGAGTTCGCCCAACCATCGTACGATCTGTCGATGCTGGGCCACGATTAAGGAGAAGAGAGTTTTTCCCAACGGGTTGGCCTTCCTTTGGAGGGAACGAAACTTGTCTCCCATCAGGTACGGATTCTGGGGCGCGAATACGACGTAGCCTTTTTCGCAGAGCTTGGCGGCGAAATCGTGATAGGCTCGGTGGTCGCCCTCGATCACGTCTTTTGGGCGTCCTTCCAGACCATGCTGGCATACCACCACGGGACGCCGCTCGCCGGGCTGAATGTTTTTCGGCACGAGGAGGACGCCATAGGCGAAGAGTTCCGGGTACACGTCGAGAACGACTTCGTGGCCCGTCCATTTCTTCTTGTCGTATATTTTTCGGGAACGAGGAGAGAGAGGGAGGAAATCCTCTTCGAAACGTCCAATGACTTCCTCCTCGAAACGTCGACGATGGGAAACCGTGCTCTTGGCGTAGGCGTCGAGTGACGAGAGGCTGGGCTGAAAATCGCTCGTTCGCACAAGGTGAGATTGTTCCACCAGTTCTTGAACGTAAGATGCGATTTCGGTGAAGGATCGTTTCTCGCGAGCTTTCGAGTCGGGTAGGGTGGTTGCCGTTTTTTGGGTCTTGTCCCGCTTGCTTAAATGTCCATCGGGGGAAAGCGACTGCAAGAATTTCAACAGGGCTTGGCTTTCTCCGGGAGATCCCTTCCCCTCTTCCCCGCTGGTAAATAAGCTTAAAGCGGATTTGGTTGAACTTACCAAAATCTTCGCTCTGGAAAACTCATCGCGAACTTTGGCGAGAGAGGGCGTGATTAACTTGCCCGGAGCCGCGCCGGTGGAATCGATGGTCACTTCCGGACCCTTGGCTGCTTCCACCACCAAAGCTCTCTCGGCCAATAGACCTGCCAGTTCGGCGTCTCCGAAATGATTGAGGAATCCGAACAGGTTTCGTTCCAGTGGTTCACGCCACATGTCTTCGCGTGGCCCGAATTGTCCCGATACGCAGACGGCGTCGACGCGTGGGTCGAGTGCCCCTGCCTGCAAGGCCAGCAAACCTCCTTCGCCCCAACCGATCAGGCCGATCCGCGTGCTCTTGTCCTTCTCGAACCAATCAACCATGGCCAAGGCTTTTTGGATTTCGAATCCCTGCAAGGTTCTCCCCATCAGAAAAGCCGAACGATGCAGGAATTCCCTGTCGCTTATTTTTATGCCCTTGCGTCTCTCGCTTTGGACTCGAACGTTTCGCCCGACGAGCGCTGGTACGACGACCCGGCAGCCGCTTTCGGCCAATCTTCGCGCAAATTGACCAGCGGGAGGGATACTTGTCGTTAGTCCTGCAATATCTTCCGGGGATTGATCGGCGTCGGGTATTGCAAGGACGTTTGCCACAGGCTTTCGCCCTGTAGGTTGCAGTAACAAGCCTTCCCCGAAAACTCCCTCTAGAACTGGCCAGCGGATGGCAAGAACCTCGTAGCCTGAACCTGTCGTTACCTTGGCCGACCTTGTGGTGGTGGACATTAGCGAAGGAGCTTCGAAGGGAACTCTTTTATCCGTTACTCCTGAAATGCGAGCAAGTTCCTTTCGATTGTCGTCTAAAAAACCTTCCTTTTTTTTCGGAGAAGATAAACCCTTTTCCCAATGTTTCGATCGACGGACTAAGGTCTCGGCCAGTTTGCGATCGAGGAATCGATGGGCGCCAACAAGCATTCTCTCGGCAAGATCGCCTTCTAGCGTTAGTTGTTTAGTTCCCCGAAGAACTTCTTTCTTTAGCTCTATGCCCAAGGAGAGATAGGCCGAAGATACGAAAAGAAGAAGGGCCAAGAGAGTCTGTTGAAGCAATTTCATTTCAGTTTTCTTTAAACGAATGGCAACTCTTGCATCTCCCGCAAACCTTAACATTAGGCTTTGCCCTTAATTGTTTTCGGAGTTCAAAATCTTCCGACTGAATCAATGTTTTCTATTGCCGAGGCTTGCTTTTCTTGTGTTCGTGAAATTCCGACCAGGAAAGCTTACCGTCCTTGTCGGCATCGGCCTTGGGGTTTTTCTTGAAATAGTGCTTCTTCTAATATTCGGCGTCCTTCGGGGCATTCATTAATTTCTTGTGAGCGTTCAGTTCGGGCCAAGACAAATCCCCGTCCTTGTTCGTATCCGCCTTGGGGTTCTTCTTGAAGTAATCGTTTTTCCATTGTTCGTTGCTCTTTGGTTTTTCGGGAATGCTTTGGGGAATGCGGGCGAGTAGTTTGGCTCGATACTTTTTCAGCGTTTTCTCGTGGTTTGGATCAAGCGCGAGATTATCCCATTCGTAGGGATCCTTCGTTACGGCATAAAGTTCCTCCTTACCGTTTTCATAGCGGACGTAGCGCCATTCGCTTGAGCGCAAGGAATAGTTTTGCTTGGCCGGATCATAATACTGGGCCCATTTGTAAAGAGAGGTAAGGGCGGAGTCCGGGCCATTCCATTTTCCCATGGTGGGGTTCTTGAGCAAGGGCTTGATGGAGAACCCGTCGAGGGGGCGTCCCTTGTCGTTTTTCATTGTGTTGGACGGGAGATCGCAAAGATCCAGTAGGGTGGGGTAAAGGTCGACGAGAGAGACGGGGCGGTCACAGGTTTCCCCGACCTTGGAGAGTCCGGGAGCCCGTAATACCAAAGGTATGCGGGTACTTTCCTGCCAAAGGGAGTTTTTGTACAAATAGTCCTTTTCCCCCATTCCCCAGCCGTGGTCGCTGGTGAACACGATTATGGTATTCTTATTGAGTGAGGAACCGTCCACGACGTCGAGGATTTCACCGATCAAGTCGTCCACCGAGGCAACGCTGGCGAGGTAGGCTTGGATGAATTTCTTTAGGGCAAGGACCCGGTCGCCCTTGTAGGAGGCGACCAAGCTGTCGTACATCTTGGTTCCTCGGTTTCCGCTTCGATCGTCTTCTTTGGATGTAACGGTGAGCTTGAAAGTGTCGTCGATGTCGCCCTCCTTGATTAGGGGCAACTCGATCGAGTCTAGGGGAAAGCGGTCGAAGTATTTTTGAGGGACGATCAAGGGCGTGTGCGGACGAACGAAGCCCACGCCCATGAAGAAGGGTTTGCGTTTCTTTGCTGCAGCCAGTTCCTTCAGCCGTTTGACCGCCCATTGAGCGTTGAGTTCGTCCCCGGTCGAGTCGCGTTTTTCCTCCGACTCGTACTTGAGCTCGCGTTGGGCCTTCCACCCCCCGGTTACCCAAGAATAAGGTTTTCCCGTAGCGGGTGACTTTTTGTGGGAGACTTTTTCGAGTGGACCAAAGGTACCGTCGATAATTCCGAAATCGTCCCTGAACGGGCTGGGGACTCCAAGGTGTGGAATCTTGTCCTTTCCATCGAAGAGGAAAGGACCGTAATCGGAAGGGTGTCCGTACTCGCTCCATTCCTGACGGTCTCGATTGTGCATGATTTTTCCAGTGCCGAGAGTGTGGTAGCCGTTGGCCGAGAAATGAGCCATCATGGTGCGCGAGTTCTTGAGGATCTCGTTCTTGTCCCAATCCTCGAACCCGAACACTTGAGAGGTATGGGGGTAAATTCCGGTGGCAAAGCTGGCCCGCGAAGGATTGCAGATGGGAATATTACAATGCGCTTGGGTGAAGGAAACCCCGCTATCTATAAGTTTTTTGATGTTCGGTGTCTTTACTTGCGGATGTCCTCCTAGCGTCTCGACGTAATCGTTCAAGTCGTCACAAACGATAAGCAAGACATTCGGCTTTTTAGCTGCCGTCAAGTCGCCGAACAGGCCCCAAGTTAATAAACCGATAAAGAGGGTATGCAGGATTTTTATTTGCGAAAAGTGCTTTTTCATTTTCGCTTCGTTCTTATTAGCAAAACAAGGGTTTCCCATCGAGCGATGGTCCTTCGAATACGGTGAATTTTGAAGATGAGTGCTTTTAAAGATATGAGCAACAATAGTCAGCGAACTCTTTGACCATCAGATCAAACTTCGAGTTCTCTGGAACTTCAAACTGTTCGCCGGTTTTGAAGTTTTGCCACGAGTCGGATGCCGGAAGTTTCACTTCCATTTCTCCGCCTATTATTTCCATCACTTCGGCTACACCGGTATCAAATGAATATTCACCCGCTTGCATGAAGCCCAATGTCTTTTTTGTTCCGTCCTCAAATTTGACGGTTCGACTTGTCACTTTGCCGTCAAAATAAACATTCGCCTCTCGAACCACTGTTACTTCACTAAATTCAGACATAATAACATTTCCTTTTTGAAGTTTTAGAATCAATGAAAGACTCTGGACTCGCAAGCAACTTTGTATGCAAAAGGCACCTCTTTCTGTGATTGATGAGAATTCTTTGAATGGTTGCTTTTTAAGCTTAAATGGAGCTCCATACTTCCTCGCTGGAGAGTAATTGGAAGTGGTGTCAGGCCTTCGGGTTTTGTTCGGCGAAAAAGTTGTAGTGAATCAACAGGCTAATTGTGGTTTTAACCATAAATGCGCCCAACTACCAACTACCTCCGAGTGCTTGAACCAAGCTGACGGCGGCCGCCCGTCTTTCCCCTATCAAGGAGTTTTCGGAAAGTCTTGCTTGTAGGCGCTCGCGTTCTGCATCGATGAATTCAAAGTAGCTGGCTAGGCCACTGTCGTGACGGTTTTTCGCCGACTCGGCGGTTTGAGTGGCGGCTTTTACCGCTTCGTTTCTTGCCATCAACTCGCGTTGCAGGCTTTGGAGGTCAAGCAGAGCGTCGTCGACTTCTCGAACGGCTGTCAGTACTGTGCTTCTATAGTTGGCGACGGCTTCTTGCCATTGAGCCTTGGCATGGTCAAGCGATGATTGCCGTGCTCGTGCTTGGAAGATCGGAATGTTTATCTTTGGGCCAATATCGAAAAATTGGCTGTCGGCAGAAAAAAGGTCACTGGATTTCAGGCTTGCGAGGCCGCTGCTCCCGTTAAGCGTGATCTTGGGAAGGAAGTCCGATTTGCGAATGCCGATTTGAATTGCTGCTGCTCTTAGCGTTTGATCGGCAGCGCGTAGGTCGGCTCGACGGTCTAGAAGTGAGGAAGGGATTCCCGGGGGGATTACCGGAGTGGCCAGTGACGACTTTTCGATCGTCGGCAATTCTCCTTTGAATTCGGAGGTGGCAACGCCGATAAGCACGGCAATTGCATGTTTTAGTTTCCCGAGCTTTCTTGTGGCGGATTCTTTCACCGCGAGCGCATTGTGGAACTCGACTCTTGCCCGGGCTACGTCGATCTCCACTCCGGTTCCAAGCTTTAGGCGAGATTCCTGTAAGTTTAGATTTTCTTCACGGATTCTTACTGCATCTTTAAGGATTTCCAATTCTGCCTCTGTCGACCTAATGGCGAAATACTGGCGTGCAAGATTTGCCTGCAGTGAAAGCAGTAGGTATTGGAAATCAAATTTTTCGGCTTCGGCCCTAAGTCGGTCTCGCTTGACTGTACCGCGGACGCGTCCCCATAGATCCCATTCCCACGATGCGCTGACCCCGATTCCATAGCGTTCGTATTCGGGAGTCGATAGAGGAAAGAGAAGGTTATTTAGCGAATCGCGGCGGCGACCGGCGGACAATTCTCCTTTAACGGTTGGAAACAGCGCGGAACGAGTAATGCCTAGAACTGCGAAACTCTGATCCATTCGGGCGAGAGCGGCTTCGATGTCCGGATTTGCGTTTTCTAGTTTCTCGATCAAGGAGTCTAGAGTGGGATCGTTGAAGATACGCCACCATGCTTCCGGCGAGGAAATGATAGCTTCGCTAGAGGGGGCTTCATTGTGGAGAAATTTATCAGGGGCAAGGGGAACCCCTTCGTCCGGGTTCGGGCTTCGACTTTCGGTAAACGAGCCGCAACCTGAAAGAATTACAGCCGTAGCAACCAAGGCTTTGAATTGTAATTTTTTAAATGATCTCGACATGCGTCAGGTAGTTGGGTTCTCAGTGAATTCTTGAATGGTCTCGTTGATTCTTAGGTTTTTCCGCGGATCGAGTACGGAATAAACGATACTTAGGACTGCGGGTACCAGAACTAGAGTGAAAATAGTCGAGACCAAAAGCCCTCCAACCACTACGGCGCCAAGTCCTCGGTAAAGCTCGGAGCCTGCGCCTGGCAGCAGTACCAGTGGGATCATTCCGCCTACTGAGGTAAGCGAACTCATGAGGATAGGCCGCACACGAGTTCGCACAGAAGCAATAATCGCCTTTTCCGGTGTCTCGGCTCCCGACTCTGGGTTTTTAAGAAAATTCAATGTCTGGTGAATGATGAGTATGGCGTTATTCACCACTACGCCGGCGAGGATGATGAACCCGAGAATGCTCAACATATCGAGGTTTTGAACCGGCATGTAAGGGTCGAGGTTGCTCCAGAAATGAACTGCCGCCAGTCCAAGGAACCCACCGAGTGTCGCGAGCGGTACTGTCAACATTATGACCACTGGCGAACTCCAGCTCTGGAAAAGAACGACCATCACGAGATAAACTACTAGGAACGATAGAAACAACGAGCTCGACACAGTTCCGAGAATGCCGCCTTCGCCGAGCAGAGCCCGTTTGATCTCATTCAGCTTGCCGGCCGATCCTGCCAGACCGACTTCAAGTCCGGGGTGGATTTTACCGCTATCGCGCAATTGTGCCACCAAGGCCTCTACTTTCTCGATTGCTGTCTCCAATGGCATACCCGCCGGTGGAGTGAATTGAAGAGTAACGGCTCGCGAGCGATCCACATGGCGAATCTCATTGGGTCCGCGGACTCGCTCTACGGAAGCCAGAGTGCGCAAATCAACGATGGATCCGTTGCCTGTCGCGATCGGTGCATTGAGAATTCCATCGATGGGGTGTTTGCCATTGGCATCCTCGCTGATGACTTTCAAGTCAAGCAATTCACCTTCTCGCTCATAGTCTCTAAAAAAAAGTATGCCGTCTCCGTTGGCTTGCGCCGCTAGCCCGACGTCGCGTCGCGTAAGTCCCACCTTGAGCAGGGCGCGATCGAGCGGCACGATTCGCAACTCCGTCGAAGGCATTGCGAAGTTTGCCGGATCAGGATTTACGCTATAGGGACCGAAGTTGCCGATGAGCCCGAACATCACTGACTGAGCGGAAGCGATGACTTGATCGAGGTCTCGACCTTTTAAATCGATCTTGATTGCCGAGCCGGTGTTACCTCCGACGCGGAAGAGAGGCATTTGAAAAGAGAATGCAATCGCATCGGGTGCGTTGTGCCCCCCGGCTGCGTTGTTCATCAATGGGATCAGGTCTGCGACCTTACTTTTGTCGGCGGAGATGGCTCCGTGAAACATTCGCCCTTCAAAACTGACTAGGAAATAATTTTCGATTGGTGGAGGAAGTACTGTAGGAGGTCCCCCTGGAAATGAGGGAACCTTGGTTCTGCGATCCTCCTTTGGAGAGTTTCCGCGTTGGACGGTTTCTACGGCAAATTGATCGGGCGCCGCTTCCCAGAACGGCTTCATCCGAGACTCGATGCGTTCGCCCATCTTTGTGAGTTGGTCGAGATTATACCCGGGAGGAGGAATCAGAAGCCCGAACACTAGATTGCGGTTTCCCTTCGGAAGGTAATCGAGTGGGGGCATTAGAAGTTTTATACCGACTACAGTTCCGATTGTGAAAATCAATATGACCCCTATTCGGAGTGACCAGCTTCTGTTCACGAAGGCGACGATACCCCCAACGAGATCGGGTAGGGCGTTTGCCATGCGACGGAGGAATGCCAAGGGGGCGAACCCTATTCGCTTTCTTCCCTTTGGCATGGTTTCTCCTTGTTTGAGGACACGGGCGGCAGCCGTCGGAATCACTGTTAGGGATACGATCAAGCTCAATCCTACCGCAGCCATTATTGCATAAGCTATGTCTTTGAATAATTGTCCTGCGGTTTCTTGTATGAGCAGAATAGGAAGGAACACCGCCATTGTCGTTATGGTTGAGGCCATGACTGCCCCAGCCACCTCCGTGGCACCGTCCTTCGCCGCAATCCTTGGGTTTTTCCCTAGTTCGAGATGTCGATAGATGTTCTCGATTACCACTATTGCATTGTCGACGACCATTCCCACGGCGAAGGCCATTCCTGCCAGTGAAATTATGTTTACTGAACGTCCAAGCGAGACAAGTACCACTATGGCGGCGATTACGGAAATGGGAATGGCCACGCCTATAATGCCGACGGTTCGGAGTGAGCGCAGGAAGAACAACAAGGTCAACGTCGCCAAAATACCTCCGATCACGATGTTGCTTTGAACCAAGTCTATCGCATCTTCTACGTAGGTGGTGGCGTCATAAACTTGAACGAGTTCGAGTTTGCCGTTGAGCCCGAGTTCGCGTGAATGCTCCTCAAGTAATCCTGCCGGTCCATTCATCGAGGCGATCTCTTCCTTGATCCGATCCATAGTGCCGATCAGGTTGCCTCCTCGTTGGAGCAAGAAATTGAAGAATGGCATCTGGTTGCCGCGTGCTCGCGCCCAGTCGGTTTTTTCCTTGTAAGTTTCCACGACTTCCGCGACGTCTCGAACGTAGACTGGTCCTCCGCTATCTCGCCTTATGATCATATCCATGATCGATTTCGGCGTTTCGAATCGTCCTGTGGAGCGGACTCGAATGTCGCGCTTACCTTCCTTTAGCTTACCTGCTGAAAAATTTTGGTTGGCATTACGGATGGCCGTACTCAGCTGGTTCCAGGTCAAGCCTCGTTCAGCAAGTGCTCGTGCTTTTACGCGAATCTGAATCTCCGATTTCCTGCCTCCGCGAATACCAACCTGAGATACGCCCTCCAGTCTATCGAAACGAGGCTTCAATCGGCGCTCCATGAAGTCGTAAAGAGTAGTGGTATCGAACTCGACGTCGGTTGAGGAAAGCCCCACCCAAGCAATGAAATCAACCGATTCGGGATCAATGTCCTCTACTACGGGTTGCAGGACGGCTTCAGGATAACCAGGCACTTCATCGAGTTTCTGCAACACCTCTGCCTTGGCCTCTTTGATGTTCGTTCCCGTTGCAAATTCTAACCGAACGTTACCCCGGCCGGCTTGACTGTTGCTGGTCATTGACACCAGACCTGCAATGTCGCCCAAGACCTTCTCCTGCTCTTCCACGATATCGCTCTCTATTTCTTCCGCCGATGCGCTTTCCCAACCCGTCGTCACCGAGATGACGACCGAATCGACCTCTGGTTTCATCTGCACGGGCACGCTCGTAAAGGCCATAATGCCCGCCAACAGGGACAAGCCTATTCCCACCGCGACGGAAATAGGCCGCCGGATGCAATACTCGATTAAATTCATCGAGCAGGGGCCGAGCGAGGTTCTTCTCTGACCTTTACCATTAGCGACCTGCCGGGCATTAGGCGTTCATTGCCTTCTACGATAATTTGATCGTCCATGGTGAACTCACTCCCAGCGACGGGAACATAGACCTTATTGCCCCTTTCAAAAGCGATATTTATGGGAATTCTTCGTGCCACCGGCAAGTCACCTTCTTTTTCGGACTTTGCTGCGACATAGGCAAACTCGCCCGAAACCGACCGGATCACGGCATCTGTGGAAAAGAGCCAGTGAGGCTCCAGTTCTCCCACGGGCAGAAGACCTGTTACGGATTCGCCGGAGGCAAGCTTTCTCGTGGTATTGGGGATGGTTGCGACTATCGTGAACAACTGACTCAATGATTCAACCTTCGGAATGATTTCAATTTTATGCGGAGTTATGATTTGTCCGGAGGACGACCGGCGTACACGGAAGTTTGGAGAATCGGAATTCAGGTAGTCGAGATGCCTAGACGGGACGCGCAGCCAAGCCTCAACTGGATCGATTGTTACTAGCGAGGCCACAATTGTACCGGCGGCGACCCATTCGCCCGGCTCGGATCGACGCTCTACTATAACGCCGTCGAAGGGTGCTCGAATGGTAAGATCCTCCAGCTGAACGCTCAGAAAACTCAGGCGGCTTTCCGCTTCGGCGATTCCATCGGTGGCCACGCCGCTTTGCGCAATTGCTACCGCCAATGCTCGTTCCGCATCTAGCACGTCGCTTTGCGAAACTGCCTTCGAATCTCTCAATCTGCGTTTCATGCCGAGATCGGACTCGGCCCTTTCGAGTTCGGCCTTCCTTTGACCTGCCAGTCCCTTTGCCGATGCCAATGTGGCTTGAGCCTCTTCGATCAAAGCCGTTATTCTTCGGTCGTCGAGCTTGGCAATGACGTCGTTTTGCTTAATCTCATCACCCTCGTCGACTAGCATTTCCACTATCGCGCCCGGTTCGCGCGCTGCAATTTTAGCTTCGGACGCCGCGCGTAAGATTCCCGTCACGATGGCTTCCGCCTGTACGGATTCTTTGAGTAGCGTTTCTACGTATACTGCGGCGGGCGGCATTGACATCGGTGCTCCATCCGGACCACCCGATCCGGCAATGGGCGCATCTTGCATCAGCCTTACACTATAAATGGTAGCTGCGATCACCAGAATCGCCAGTGCGGCGACAATGATGTTGCGGCGCGCATTGGTCTCTTCGGAGGAAGTTTTAGTTGTAGATCTGGAATCAGACATAATAAAGGCTTTGCCTGTGTTCCATGCACAGACGGACTTCGCAAGTCGAAAATGAGTATTGAGGATAGTCCGCATCGAAAAGGACCTGAAGATTTTGCGCTAAGGTCAAGACAAGCTGGACGACGAAGTCTTGGATAACCTCTAGGCGTTGGGTCGGGAGTTCTACTGGATTAGGAAGGCACTCCCCGTCTCATTTTACTCTTGGCTGGGCGAAGTACCGTTAGGGGATCGAGGTTCTATCCTTTGTTATTCTCCGTTCAGGTAACTTTGGTAGAATCCATTCACGAGGTTCGTCCGGAAAGACGCAGCGCGGGATTTGCGACTGCTTCAACCCCATTATTTCCCATTCCTCGCGAGCCTCTTGGTACGGAACGATTTGAAAGATTCTTGACCGGCGTGGGTCCTGACGTAGTATCCAATGTTCTTATGAAGGTGCGGAGACTCTACGTTTTTGACTTTTGTCCAGGTAGGCATGGCTTAGGGATTCGATTTTGAACCCCTTACAAACCTACCTTATGAAAATCAAATCAAGGGCCAAGTCACCTACATGAGGCGTTCTTCTCGAACGGGTATGCCGGGATAGCTCAGTTGGTAGAGCAACGCATTCGTAATGCGTAGGTCGTCGGTTCGAATCCGATTCCCGGCTCCATTTTTTCTCACCAGAAAAGGGGTCATTACGTAATGTTTTGAATAAATTCATAATAAGCAATATCCTTCCTCTGCTTCTGTTGTTGTTTAAATCGGCTCGTGAGTATCGAAACCGACTGAGGCGCTCCCATATTAAGTTTTGACGCGATCCACACGTTTGTGGCGGCAGTGTGGCGTTTGAGCACATCGGCGACCCACACTTTCCATTGCGCCGACTTCTTCTCAGACAAAATTGCGCTATCGTTCTTCTGCAACGTAGAGAGCATTCTTTCCAAAAGGTTCTCCCACTGAAGCTCATTGGCTTCGTGCAACTCCTTGCCTTCCCGTCGCAACCCCTCGAAAGAGCCCTCCTTCAGCAGCCCTTCCGATTCAAGCAGACC
>JACNJI010000051.1 GCA_014382645.1 Verrucomicrobiota bacterium
GCCTGCCCGTGAGTGTTTAGCCTGCCCGTGAGTGTTCCGCCTGCTCCCGGAAACTGCCCTTTGAGGTTACCCATACTAAAGCCATTGACCTTCTCTCTATCTCGGCGTGATGCTTTTCGCCCTCACTCTCATCATTGACCTTAGTTAAAAGCCTATCGAAATCCAAATCGAAATCGAAAGACCGATTACGATTAAGAGCTGAATTTACCCCGTATGAAAAATTGCACCCATGAAAAATTCAACCCCGTTTCACTTCTTTCAATTTCGTAGCAAGCCTACAATAGTGCATTCGACCCTAGCTCTTAATGGTGAGTTTATGAAGCGCCCCTTTCGGCCCCCATTTGTCTCACCCGCTTTTCAAGACTCACCATAGAAAACAATGAGCTTAAGCGGATTTGGGCAAAAACATGGAAAATTGGACTGACCCCATCCAAGCTCCTCCGCGCTACTCGCGCTTCGTCCCACCTCTTAACCTGCGTAGCTCTCCGAGCGAAGCGGGTTCTCACACCAGCACCGCTGGATCTTCCCGACGCACGCTTCCACTCGGTCCAACGTCCAACCAGCAACCTCGGTCATGTTCGAAAAAAATTGATTTAGAGCCCTGATCAGCTAGCTTTACGATATGACCGCTCTTGAAAAAGAAATCCTAAGCTTACCTAAACTGGAGAAAATCAGCATCATGGAACAGATTTGGGTCGATCTGTTGAAAGAAGAAGAGACGCTTGAAATACCCGAATGGCATCTGGATGAGCTCGCAAAAACAGAAAAGAGTCTTCAAGAGGGTAAGGAACACTTTCAGGATTGGGAAGTAGCTAAAAAGGCGATGCGTGAGGCATGAATCTGAAGATTCTAACAGCAGCCTCCCGAGATTTGGTGAAAGGAAAGAAGTTCTATGAGCTTCAAGAAGAAGGCTTGGGTGGCTATTTCCTAGATACTCTCTACTCTGACATCGACTCGTTGATTTTGTATGCAGGTATCCATCGAAAAATCCGAGGGTATCACTGCATGTTCTCCAAGCGCTTTCCCTATGCAGTTTATTACAAAACAGAATTGAATGAGATTCGAGTGTATCGAGTGATGGACTGTAGACAAGACCCCCGAAAAATATTGAAAGCACTGAAGTAGTTTTTTCAGTTGTTCGTTGAACCGCGTGGAGCTTCGCTCTTTTACGCGGCGCCTCGTCCGTGCAGTGTGAGAGCCTCGAACAACCAACAACCGTCAACTAACAACACGCTTTAACAAAGCGACAAGAGTGTGAGGCTTCGTAATACTACGCCCCACAAGTCGCTTCCACTTTGTTCCTTCAGCCACCCCTTCCGGACAAACCGCAGACGGTTCACCAACTCAGGTCTCTGCCTCCGACCAGCTCCGCTGGTAATCAGGTCGATTCAAAACATTACGAAATGACCCCTTTTTAGGGTCTAATTAATAAACACTATGAGTAGAATTCTTCTAACAGGCTGCGCTGGATTTATCGGCTCACATATCCTCGAACGTCTTCTGGCCGACGGGCATACGGTCGTGGGGGTGGACAATTTCGATCCCTTTTACAGTCGCGCGCTGAAGAACGCCAATCTGGAAAAGTCCTTAGCGCATCCGAACTTCGAACTCCTCGAAGCCGACCTCGCCGAACCCGAGACCTACACCAAGCTCAAGTTTCTCGCTGAAGGCTTATTTGATCAGTCATCAGTGATCACTCATCATTCATCTAGCGTCAAAGATGCTCCGCTCTTTGACGCGATCATCCACCTTGCAGCAAAGGCTGGTGTGCGTCCTTCGATAGAAGACCCAGTTGGTTATCAACGAGCGAATGTTATCGCCACCCAGAACCTGCTCGAATTCGCCAAGGAGAACGACATCAAGCAATTTGTGTTCGCGTCCTCGTCCTCCGTTTATGGGGAGAACCCGAATGTGCCTTGGAGTGAAACTCACAATGTCTCAGGCCCGATCAGCCCCTACGCCAGCACCAAGGTCAGCTGTGAACTTTTAGGCCATGTCTATAGTCATCTCTATGGCATCCGTGTTCTCGGCCTGCGCTTCTTCACGGTCTATGGCCCTCGCCAGCGCCCGGATCTCGCGATCAACAAATTTGTGCGCTTGATCGAAGCGGGCGAGCCGATCCCCGTCTTCGGCGATGGCTCGACGCGCCGCGATTATACCTTTATTGCAGACATCGTTGAAGGCATCCTCGGCTCCCTCCATTATCAGGGATCCAACTACGAAGTCATCAATTTGGGTAACGACCAGACAGTCACGCTCAGCGAAATGATTGCGACCATCGAAGAGGTCGTGGGTAAGAAGGCCATCATTAATCGCTTGCCACAACAGCCTGGCGACGTCCCTCAAACCTGGGCGGATGTGAGTAAGGCCGAAGAACTGTTCGACTATCAGCCGACCACCTCCTTCAAAGTAGGCGTCAAAGATTTCTACAATTGGTGGAAAAGTCAGTCCCTTTGATTCACATTGGCACGACCCACTTAACCACTCAACTGCGGCGCCGCCGCATCCACTCAACTAAAATTACGGAGAAATTTCCCATGAAAGGCATCATACTAGCCGGCGGTGCCGGCACCCGTCTCCATCCGATCACCATGGCTGTCTCCAAGCAGCTCATGCCAATCTACGACAAGCCGATGATTTACTATCCGCTGTCCGTGCTTATGCTGGCTGGGATCAACGAGATCCTGATCATCACCACGCCTGAAGATCAGTCTGCGTTCAAGCGCCTGCTTGGTGATGGTTCGGAACTCGGGTGCCGTTTCGAGTATACGGTTCAGGAAAAGCCAAACGGCCTCGCGCAGGCATTCGTGCTCGGCAAAGAGTTTATCGGCGATGACAAGGTTGCCTTAGTTCTGGGCGATAATATTTTTTATGGTTCTGGGTTTGGTGAGCTCGTTCGTCGCCATACCGATCCCGATGGCGCGGTCATTTTTGCCGCGCCCGTGCATGACCCTGAGCGCTATGGGGTGGTCGAATTTGATGCGCAGAAAAACGCCATTTCCATAGAGGAGAAGCCCGTCGAACCTAAATCAAGCTATGCGGTTCCTGGGCTCTATTTTTACGACAATGATGTCGTGGAAATTGCAGAAACGATTGAACCCTCCGCCCGCGGCGAATACGAGATCACCACAGTCAACCAAGTCTATCTCAAGCGCAAGAAACTGAAAGTCGGCGTTTTCAACCGT
>JACNJI010000048.1 GCA_014382645.1 Verrucomicrobiota bacterium
TGCATTCTATGTCGGAAGAAGATGCCTGGCTGATAATTGACCGAATGATTTTACCGAACGAGGAACCCAAGCTTGTCTGGTGGGAATATCTCGACGACACAGGTAATTCCTTTGAGGCAAGGGTCGAATATTCCACCGATGGTGAAAGTACATGGAACCTCTTGCAAGTAAGCCACTCCACCGTTTCATTCCAGTTTGTTCGCAAGGAAGCGAGTCTTGCCTCACTTGCAGGGAAACCGGTTAAGATTCGCTTTCGTCTCACTGCCGATAGTCTCGCCGATGTCGGTAGTTCCTCGGCGGATTGGTACCTCGACGACATTTCTTTTGTGAATTCTCAGGTTTTGACTGATCCGGAAACTTTTGAAACGGATGAGCGTTTCATAGATCTGTTTTTTACGGACACCTCGAAGCATTTGCTTTTTGCAGAAATGCGGGGCGGTCCTCCCGCCGATCGATTCGCCAATCCCTTGGTTGTGACTCCACGTGCTTCGCAACCTGCATTGAGTTTCCTTGGCGGCATGGATTCGGATTCGTGGGGTTGGCGACTGTCCTCTTGGTATGGACATTATTACATGCCTCAAGGAAGTCAGTGGTTTTACAGTTCGCCTCTTGGTTGGCAATTCTTTGGAGAATCGACGGGGGTAGGGGCTTGGATTTACGATAGTGAAATCGGTTGGTTCTGGACTATGCCGGATATCCATCCGTGGATTTACCAGAACAGTCGTTCCCAATGGATTTACGACTATTCCCGTTCGACGGGAAAGCGCATATTCTGGGATCCCCTCACATCATCGTTTGTTAAGTAGGGAATAAAGCCATGGAATACTGAGCTAGGTTTCAATGTTGGATATTTAATAACCATTCTCTCGCGCGCGTTGAAAATTATTTCCACCATTAATAGATTGTTCGATGCTTTGTGGCAAAACATGTCCCAAAAGTGGACCCACCCGAAAGAATGCTTTCTTTATCTAATTGTAGAGTAAGGACTTGAGTTTTAGTGGAAACACATCCTAAATCCGGCGCGTCTACCAATTCCGCCACCCGGGCATTGACGCTAATCAACTTTATCCATACGTTGCAGATCGATTCTCGGCAAGATAGAAAAATGTTTTGCGTCATGGAGCGTTTTCATCCAAATACTGTTTCTTTCTTATGACCAATATAACCATTTCTGTCCCTGACGATCTGCCCGAAAGTGAAAAACGTCGGTCCATTGAGAGCGAGATTGAGACCAAATTATCCAAGCATGAAAAAGAAGCCCGGCTTAATGACTATTTGCGCGACCTTTACCACAAGGTGAGCAAGGATACGGGTAAAGAGATCGAATCGACAGACGACTTGATCTACCATCTGGCCCGCTTCGCCAGTCGCGACTTGAAGGAAAAATTGATTGGCGTACCTCGCACGGTATATCCTTGGCAAAAGCCAAAATTCTAATCTTCCGAGGACTTCGCCGAGTTACCCTCGGAAATCCGTTCTTGCCAAGTTTGCGCGCGAGAACAATATATTGACACATGAAAAAGCCACGCCTTTCTGCTCGAAGGCTCAGCTGGGTCGCCTTGACCTTGCTGTTGCTTGGAATTGTAACCTTTGCATTCAGTCAGTTAGAGAGTCTGCCGCCGACTCCCTCGCTAGATGGTAAGAGTCAAGTAACTGCGATAAGGCAGTCGTTGAAAACTCTCGATGCCCGGATGTCTGACCTTGCCAAGGCACAAGCGCGTCTGAGACTCAGATCTGGAACGGATCGTACTGCCCGGAATCTCGAGCAGGCTCGCAACGGTATACCCGCAGGTTCCGCTCAATCGAGTGAAGATTTGTCGAAAGAGGTTTCCACACTAGGCGAAGAACTTTCCGCAGTGGAAGGGAAATTGGATCGTAGGCAAGGAGAAACGGCTCGTACTCTTTCGGCGATCGAAGGTCGTCTAGAGGAAACCAAGGGAATCTTTGATGATGCGTTGGAGAATACCGGTGGTAATCCGGATGAGGCATTACCCATTCTACTTATAGTATCTGAAAACCTTGACCGCGTTGATAACGAGTTGAACGCTGCAACTCAGTTGGTCAAGGCGGCCGAACAGGAGGGAAGTATAATGGCGACCGCTCTCAGTAAAAAAGTTTTAGGAATTCTCGATCAAGTTTCGCAATCTCGCCTTACCGGTGAGAACACAAAAGAATCTCCTCCTAAATCCGATGTGGCAATTTCTTCTGGTCCGCGAGAGATAACCGATGCAGTAAAGGCGATTGACGAGGGTGCCTCCGCTTCTCGTTTCAAACCCTCTATCCTTGCCGAAGGAGTTGACATCGGTTCTGCTCGTCAGACGGCATCCGATCGTCGTTCATCCGCTTCCAGTTTAGAGGGATTGCGGACCAAGCTAGCGAGCTCGCATAACCTCCAAGTCGCTCTTTCTGAAGATACCGAGATGTTGCAAAGTGATTTAAGAAGGGCCTACAGAGAAATAGTTTCCCTTCAAACAAGCGTTAATGAGTCCGAGCGTTTGGTTAGCGAACTGGAAGAATCTCGTATGGCTTTACTCAAGACTCGAGGCCAGAATGCGTCAGGCGTTGAAGCCGTCAGCAGAATGGTGTCACGATTGGAGGCTGAATTAAAAACATCTAGGGAAGAACTGAAGATCGCTCGTCAGTCCCTTCTTTCGGAGCAAGATCGATCCAACACAATGATCCGAACCCTCTCCAACGAATTGGAAAGATCCCGTAAGGAATTGGATATCACTCGTGCCACTGCCATGTCTTCGGGAGCTGACACGTCCCGTTTACTTGTACTTGAGCAGGAATTGGAGAGAACCAAGATGGCCCTGCAGAAAGCCAAGTCAGCGCAAGTCGCCGGCAACCCGGGGTTATCAGCTGAATTACGAGATGAACTGCGCAAAGCGTTGGTAGAGATTACACGTTTGGAGGCTGAACTTACCGGCAAGGAAGAACTGGAATCTCAGCTAGCCGAGCTACGTAGATCGATCAAGCAAACTGACAATCAACCCGGAACAGCGATCGAGATCGCTCGCTTGCAGTCCGAACTCAAGGCCAAAGATGAACTCGAGACCCAATTGACTGCTCTGCGACAGACCATGGAGCAAATCGAGGATAAGCCGAACAAAGGCGTGAGTGCAGCAAATATTAATAACCTCTTGTAGGAG
>JACNJI010000047.1 GCA_014382645.1 Verrucomicrobiota bacterium
TTGGGGAGTTTGGCCCGAACCTCGATACGACCGTAGCGCCAATCACCTCGGTTCTTTGTCCGTATGCGTCCGGAAGCGTAGTCTCGTCGGACGCCTGCTTCGGCATGTCCGTCCTTGCGAGCCTCGATGATAAGATTTCCTTTCTCCACTCGGACGTTTTCGGGTCGATCGGTATAGATCTGCATCTCGTTGTTGCCCCCTCCAAAGGCGTTTATCTCAATTCCCCATTTTGAGTAGTCCAATGTGGATCCTTCGAATTCGTCGGACCAGACTAGTTTCCATGACTTTGCCGGTTCAGACGAAAGCATAGATGCCGAAGTCCAAAACATATAGAGTGCCGTCAGCGAAACTTTTAGTGAGTGATGATTTAGATTCATATGAATGTTTTAGGGTTTTGTTAAGAAATCGGAAAGACTATTTTGGCTCTTATGTGAGCTGAATCCACTTTGACAATACTTAACTAGGGCAGGGGCGATCTCTTTCATTAGACAATTGAATGAGTCTTATTTGGAAAGGTTTTTCCATGTTGGCGCGTGTTAATCGCCTCGTGTTTTATCGCGGCGAATCAGGTTTCTAATCTATGATGATATATGGACTGACGGATCTCGCGTTTTCAGATTAAATGTTGATCCCAGTGAAGCTGATGGAGGTGGTTGGCCCTGAATCTTCTACGGTTATTGCCGGTACAGAACCCCTATGGTTTCAGACCTGCACAATGAGCAGGAGAATCACATAAAAGATGCTGTTTCACCTTAAATGAATGGATTAAGGTAATCACGCAGGTTGGACTGGGGTTACTCGAACTTGGAGTTGTCATCGAGCAGTGGGCTGTTTTCGGTAAAAGTGTCGTAGGTAACTGGACGGAAATCGTTGGTGATATTGGTGGTGCTAATGGTCTCGTCGGAGCAGATGCGAGTCTGGCGAGTCTAGTGGTTTTGCTGATTATTTTGGGAGTTCTTTCCATGAAATAGCGAGGAATAGGAATCTCATTCGAAAGAGGGGCGGCAGTCGCCCCTCTTTTTTTCTCTGCGGTCGCTAATCAGCGGACACGCACAACTCGCTTGCGCTCCTCGTATTCCCAGTGGACGGTCACTTTCTGTCCAACCTTGATTGGTGCGAGTTGTTGGAGTACTTCCTTGTCGAGACCACCTCCGGCGGAAGGGTTGCCACCGTGCCAGTGTGGGAGGTAACGTTCCACGGGACCTTTGCCGATGGGTTTCACGTCTATGGAATTTTCGCTCTTTGCCAGAACTGTTCCCCGGACAGTGCCTTTCTTGGACTTCGGGACCAGTGTGTTCACCTCGACCACGCGAGCCCGTTCTTCAAATTCCCATTTGACCCGTACGCGATTGGTGGTGATGAGATTGCGGATTTCCTCTAGCATCTTCTTGTTGAGACCTCCGCCGTCTTTTGGGAGACCCCCGCTCCAGTGCGGGGTGAATCGTTTTGGTTCTTTGGCTCCGTCGGGCAGCACGGTTATGGAGCTCTTGTCTTTGGCGATGAGGATGCCCTCGATTACGCCATTTTTCTCAAGAGCGTGAGAGTGGAGGGCGATGGAGAGGCATGTGAGAAGAGGGAAGATTAGGTGTTTCATTATATCAGTGAGTTTTGAGGGGAATGCGGAGCGCGAGACTTGTGTTACTTGTTTAATGTGCCGACTTGCTGTTTTTGCTTGTTTCTCATCAATTTTTCTCACCAATCGTCAGTGCGAAAGGGGCTGGCGGGGAACCCTTCTCGATTGTAGAGGTTTGCCCCTAGGGGATTGGCCGAATAGGCGTAGCGTACTGCCACGGGTTTTGAGACATCTCGGTGCGAGAGTATTACGGTATCTCCATCTATGACTGCATCGGCCCAGACCCAGTTCTTGTCCTTTCCTGCGATGGCAAAGCGTTGAAGCTTCGCATCGATGACTAATTCCTCGGTTGGTTGGAGTCCTTCTTTTTTACCTATGATGAGACCTGCTCCGACATGGTTGAAATGAATGCGGGCTTTGTCTCCATCTATTTCGATTTTGTTGTAAAGTGGACCACTGGGCACGATTCCCTTATCATACGCTTTGGCCAATCCCCATTGAGCAAGGCGCTTTCCTACGTCCTGCTTGTTTTTTGGATGTATGTTGCCTGTTTCTCCAATGTCTATGATTACGGCCATCCCGGAATGGGGAATGTCCAGAGCTTTTCTTTCCGCATCCCTTATGCGAGCGTAACCGTCTCCACCTCCGGGTTCGTTCTTGTCGTTCGTGAAGTTTGCCAATTGGACCCAATAAAATGGGAAGTCTCCCTGTCCCCATACTTTGCGCCAACCTTTCACCAACCCGTGCTTCTTGTGGTAGTAGGATTCACCTTCGTTGCCGTTGGATTCGCCTTGGTACCAAATAGCCCCGCGAATGCCGTAAGGAACCAGTGGGTGAATCATGCCTCGGTAGAGACGCGTCGGATCTTGGTGGCTAGTGCCTAGGCCAACGTATGCCGAGGTAGGTTGCTTGGGAGGGAACTTGCCGGCCTTTATGGCCGTCTCGGCTTTTTCTACCCACTGCTTGAGGTCTTTGATAGCGGCCAAGTGTATGTTTTTACCTTTATCCGTAGTAGGGTCGACGGATTCGATGTGGTTTAGGACCTCTTTGGCGAAATCCTGTTTCTCAATGATCCGAAATCCTTCGGTAGGTATCCATGGTTCAATCCGAGTTCCGCCCCAAGACGAGTTTATCAAGCCGATCGGGACTCCGAGTTTTTCGTGCAGGGTTCGTCCGAAATAATATCCCACGGCAGTGAAATTTCCGACACTTGTGGGGGAACACACCTCCCAATTTGAATTAAAGGTGTTTTCACGGGAGTCCGAGGGGACTCTTGGCACTTTGATATGACGAATGTAAGGATAGTTGGCGGATTCTTTTTCTTCTTTAGGATTCAATGCACCATTTACCGTCCATTCCATGTTCGACTGCCCGCTGCATATCCAGACTTCGCCTACTATTACGTCCTTAAACGTCCGGGCATCGCCGTTAGCCCCGCTCACCCTGAACTCTCTTCCCTCGGCACTTGACTCGAGTGCGTCTAGACGCACCTGCCAGTCTCCACTCTTTTTAGCTTTCGTTTTCTTTTGCTGGCCCGCGAAGGTGATCGTGATTTCTTCTCCGGGATCGGCCCAGCCC
>JACNJI010000046.1 GCA_014382645.1 Verrucomicrobiota bacterium
CCGCCTTCCGGGGAAAAAAGTCCGGGTTGCCCCGGCCCCAACGGGGCTGGGCGGCGGTCGGGGTGGGGGCCTTGCGCTGGGCGGGGTCCTTCTCCCCCGCCCGCCGAAGGGGACCCACGCTCGCGGCATTCTTCCAAGCGGGATCGTCGCCCTTGCCGTCGATTACGGGAGGAACGTAAGTCCAACGACAAACACTGGGCTCACCCGCCTCGGCGTGGACTCCACAGAGGAATGAGAGGGCAAGAAAAGAGACCGCTTTTCTCACTTCTTGGATTCCTTGGCATAGGCCTCGAAGGCCTCGGCGACCTTTGCCTGTTTCTCGTCTCCCTTGTGAAAAAGGATTCGATGGTGAAGCTTGATGCCGGTGCCGGCCTTGAGCTCGAAGTGGGCGTCGGGAGCGTTTTTGTCGAACTGCTTGGAAGCAAAGGGATTCGCGGTAAAGAGACCGTAGGTCCTAACGTGCCAGCCGGTGGGATGCCTAAAACTGGACGGGTGGTTGAGGATGGCCACGCCGAGACGTTCTTCGCCCACGGGTCCGTTGTAGTCGCACCACTCGGCCTTCTTGCTCCATGCGGCCTTGTCGCGATCGCCCCTGCTGTTGACGATGGTTCCGCCTAGCTTGGCGGTAACGTCCATGCTCGAAGGCACTCGAATGGATAGACCGGCGTCCTTCTTGTCGGCAAAGGCGACGAGACCTTCGCTCGCGACAAGATATTGATCGAAGTCGATGGAGCGGACGTCCTTGCCGACCCGGAAGGTCATGCGGCGCTCCTCGGAAATCACTTTCTTGCCGGAGGCGTCCAGATAATCGCAAAGCTCGACCACGAGGGCATGCTCGTCGATGGCCACAAGCTTTTCGTAGGAACGATGCTTGATGCTGCCGAGAGCCTTGACCCGATCAGCGACCAGCTTGGCTCGCTTGGGATTCTTGCCAAGTTCGTCCCAGGTAAGTTGCTCGGACCAGGAGTCGGCACCACCGATGTCTTCGTGTCCGAAGTTGATGCCGCGATGGTGCGGGTGGTCATGACGTTCGCCCTCGATCGTCTTCATGGGATAGTTCCGAGTCATGGCTGCGCCGGTGGGCCCATGGACGGGATAGAGATAGGGCTTGTTCCCCTGATCCACGACGTACTCGGCGAACGGCTTGCCCTTGTGGAAGATGCGAAGGCCCTCCCCTTTGGTTTTCTCAATGGCGAAGTCGGCCCCGTTCAAAACGGCGGCGAGAACGAAGAAGGTGGCAAGGAAGAGAATATTAAAAAGAGGGGATGGCTTCATGAGGGGAAACAGGTTTGCCCCACCAACGCTTCAAGTCCAAGCCTTTTTGAGGAAATCGAGGAAGTTTTTATGGAAGATGCCCTCGAGGTCGTCATGGCTGTAGCCGCGTCGCTCAAGCGTAGCCCGGAAATCGCGGAGGTCGGAAACTTGGCTACGCGAAGGTCAAACGACCTTTGGGCTCAGGTATGTCGCGACCGAGTTCCTTGGCCGTAGCAATCCATTCGTCGATAACGCGATGGGCGTTGCGCACAGCCTCCTCATGACTGGATCCATCCGCCATGCATCCGGCAAGTTCAGGTACTTCCGCAATGAAAGATCCGTCCTCTTCGCTCCAGTAGGTAATGATTTCATATTTATGCATCGTCGTAATCTCCCAACTTGTATCTTAAAATGACATTGCGAACTTGCTTCACTTGGTAAGGTTTAGCCATTCCGTCTTTCGATTGTAAATTAAGTATTTCTCGAACACCGTCCTTACTGAAAATGTGATGGGATCCTTTGGTTCGCAAGTCGAATCCCAACCTCTTCACCAATGCGATCAAGTCGGCAAAGGGCAGATTAGCGTCCGAACGTCCACCCGGAATTTTGAAAAAGGTTTTCTTCGACGATGTCATCCGGAAGCTAAAACTTCACCTGACTTCGGAAACTGTCAAGCTCGGCTACCGATCAAGTCCAAGCCTTTTTGAGGAAATCGAGGAAGTTTTTGTGGAAGATGCCCTCGAGGTCGTCATGGCTGTAGCCGCGTCGCTCAAGCGTAGCCCGGAAATCGCGGAGGTCGGATATGAAATCCAGCCCGGCAGGGGTTTGCTCGGAGCCGTAACCGCCGTCGAGGTCGGTGCCGATCCCGACGTTGGCGGACGTGCCGAGTAGTTGGCAGTAGTGATCGACGTGATCGGCCAGCGCCTCGAGGTTGGCCTCGGGCTTGTCGGCATGGGTGGTGACGCCCCGCTCCCAGCCGGGAACAACCATCCAGACGTCGAAGGCGATCCCGATGACGGCGCCACGATCGGCCAGCGCCTTGATTTGCTCGTCGGCGAGCTGGCGCGGATCATCGACAAGAGCCCGACAATTGTGGTGGCTCGCCCAGACGGGACCTTGAAAGAGGTCGATGGCTTGCCAAAAGGTTTGGTCGCAAAGGTGGGTAGCGTCGAGGATCAGGCCTAACCTGTCCATCTCTCGCAAGAGCTCTCGACCTTGCTCGGATAGAGGACCTTCTTGATCGTGGCCGAGGGCGTATCGACCCTTGCCGTAGTGGGCAGGCCCCAACGCCCGAAGACCTTGCTTCCATGAGCTTTCCAGATCGGCAAGGGTGCGAAGAGAGTCGGCTCCCTCCAGGCTCAGTAGATAGCCGATGGGAGCATGAGCGGGATCGGCATGCCATGCTTCCAAATGGGCTTCCATCTCCGGCCAATCGCGAACCTGTCGCAACTCGCCAACATCCTCCATGGCACGATACCACGCTAGTTGTGCCTGAGTCATGGCATGGGCCTGCTCGGGAGAGTTCCAACTGCCTACGGGACCCGCGGGCTTCATGCAGCCGGCCAACTGGGTGGCCACGCATAAGCCGATGCCGGCCTCGCGCATTTCGGGAAAGGCGACCGTGCCGAGCCCGCGCCCCTTGAGGTCGGTCATACCGGCCTCGATTTCGCGGATCTCACGAGCGCTGCGCCGGAGGTCGCGGTTGTACTCGATAGCGTTGAGACTCAGATCGAGATGAACATCGAAGACAAACATTGTATTAAAGCGGGAGAGCGGCTCGAGGATTAAGGTCTACGAGGGAGGTGATCTCGTCTTCGCCAAGCCCCAAGCTCTCCGAAAGGTTTCGGCGAACACCGGG
>JACNJI010000389.1 GCA_014382645.1 Verrucomicrobiota bacterium
AACATCGTTGGCGATGGCTCCAGGGTCAAAGAAAGGGGTAACTACCTCGTGAACGATTGCGTCCGAACCTGACAAAGTGAGAACTGGCGCTGTGACGTCACGCACGATCACCTTGCGGATGGCTTCGGTGGCGCCTACTGCCCTAGAATTCATCACGTCGTAGGTCACGAAATAGGAACCGGGTCGGTTTGCATCCACCGTGTCCCCGCCAACCACAACGGTCGCAGTCAGATTACCGTCCAGTGAATCTTCGGCGAAAAAACCTAATTCTGCATATGGTTCGCCCTCGTCAAGAACAACTGTAGCCCCGCCCCGCAAGGTGATAACAGGCGGCGGGATGCCAACAACTGTAACGGTTCGAGAAACCGTCTGAGCTCCGTTCCCCGAGGCATCGTTTACATTGTAATGAAGCGAGTAGAATCCAGCTACGTCTATATCCACCACGCCAGAAATAACTACGTCGTTCGTAAGATTGCCATCCAAAGCATCAACTGCGACGGTTCCGGGATCAATGAAAGTTGAACCGAGAAAGAGCTGAACGGAGGGCGAGCCTATGAGAGCTAGAATGGGGGGCGTGGTATCGACCACGGCAATCGTCCGGATCACAGGCGTTGCCGAATTATTTGCATCATCAATAGCTCCATATGTCAGCTGGTACGTCCCCGTGACATTTACATCGACTACACCCGTAACGGTAATCTTTGTGGTGAGGTTTCCATCAAGAATATCAAAGGCATAAGCTCCGGGGTCGGTAAAAGTGATAGCTCCTTCGTGCGTTAGAGCGACACCTCCGATCAAATCCATAACAGGCGGTTTCGTATCGGCAACGACCACGGTTCTCGAGAGCGCCATCGCTTCATTGCCCACTTGGTCACTCACCGAGTAACTAACGACATAGGTTCCCGGATTACTTATGTTCACGGGGTTGACGACCTTTACCTTAGTCGACAAGTCACCGTCGACCGCATCCACGGCAATAACTCCGGGATCGACATAGAGAGTGCCCGCTTCGTGCACGAGGTTAGCGGCCCCCCGCAATGTGAGAATTGGCGAGGTCTGGTCCTCTACCGTCAAAACGAAGATTTTCTCGATGGGGTCCGCGATGCCATCGGAAACTTCAACAACAACAGTGTGAGCCCCAACCACATAGGGTGGCGGGTTGCCCCAAAGGATGGCCGAACCGTTAGCCTCGTCCCTAAAGTTCAGCCAAAAGGGAGTGGAAGGCGAGGAGAAGCTGAGGATATTCCCATCGGGGTCAGAGGCGACGAATCGGTGGCTGAACAACGCTCCGACAGCTATCTTCGCGGTCGGGAATTCGCTCGTAAAGGTAGGCGGATTATTGAGACTTGACGAAGGTCCCGGAGAGGGAGTTCCTGTTGAATTTGCCCAGCTTTGCACATCGTCCGACCAACTGTCCCGCTTGCTGCGAACGAGAGAAGTTCCGTTGCCATCAGCTTGGATGGGCCACGGGGGAAGGTTCGAATAGGTGACGCTTTCTTCAATAACCATTGGTGTGTAAGTGGGATCGTCGGCTGGCGGTGCATCAGGCCGAAGGAGGGAAATGGTTTCGCCTCCGTTGTTAAGTTTGCCCTGCCAACCTCCGACGAGAACAACTTCGGGACCGATGCCATAGGCGAGCCGGAAGGCTGTAAGTTTTTCGGTGGCATTGAGATCGAAGCCGACCACCACGAGAGATTGTCCGGGCTTAAGCAAGGTTCCGGCGGAAAAGGTAAAATCTACGCCCCTGTCTAAATCCCAACCCGAAAGGGATACTGAGGAATTACTGGAGTTGTACAATTCAACGAACTCCAAATCCACATTCCCGTCAGGTGGATTGTACATAATTTCGCTTATCATTATCTGCCCCCGCATGGCTCCGGGATTCGGACCACCACGTTTTTGGGGTGGGTAGGTACCTGTGGCTTCATCAAAGAGGGAACGCTCCTTCATCGGATAGAGTTTTCCCGCGGAACCGTTCGGCCAACGCCCGAATGAAACACCGTTTAACGAAGCCCCGAACTCAACATGGTCAACGAAGGCAAGCAGGTTGCCAGCACCATCAGCCTCGATGAGCCAGATGTCTCCACCGCGGGCACCGCTGAGAGCGAATTCATCGGAACCACGAGGCCCGGCGTTGGGATTCCAAAGGCCATTGGGATTAAAGTCGGTTTCATCAAAAACAAGGTAACCGCTAGGCGCAATGACAGTGCCGTCGGGGATACGAAAGCCCTGCAGACTTGAAGACGATTCGGTGAGGCGCCAGCCACTCAAGTCGACGGGTTGGGAACTTGGATTGTGCAGTTCGATAGCATCAACAAGGGGAGAATCCGTGTGTGTGAGAATTTCGCTGATTAGAACTGGCGGGGTTCCGGTGCCGGTTACTTCGGCGGTGCCGGGATTCCCGTGGAAGCCCGTGGAGGATTTCCAATTGTCGCCGTCGGCAAGATAAACGTTGCGTTCGGCGAGAGTCATGCCGGCAAGGCTGGTAGGATTCGGCAGGATGAGCGAACTACCTCGTCCGTCGGTGCGATTTGGCCAATTCCCTCCGTCGTCGTACTGAAAGGTGAGGATATCTGCCCCCTTCACGTCGGTCAAGGCGATCATTTCTCCTCCATTGTTCAACTTGCCTTCCGGCCATTGGCCGGCCACCACGATGCCAGGGGCGTAATAAGGAGAGACGGGGTCGAGGTATCGGGCGTTGAAGCCGGCGACATCTTGGACGACAACGGCGCTCTCGCCTGAAGCGAGGGTAAGAGAACCGAAGGTAAAATCGTCGAAGGCTCCGCCCAAGGTAACTCCAGTTAGGTCGATACGGAAAGGTCCTACATTACGAACCTCGACATACTCGGAACCTCCCGTCCCGGATGGATTGTACATGATTTCTGAAATTAATAGATTGTCGCCCGCGGCGGGTACGACGTCCACTTGGAAGGTCGCTTCGTGGAGGGCACTCCATTCGCCCAAAGTGGTGCGGGTGCGTGCCTTCACATGGGTAAGATGGTGAGGTAGGGCGATTTCCGTTCCGCCCACGAGTCTGCTTGCCTCGAGCCTGGGAACGATAAGCATGTCGGGACTATCCGTCGATACGTTTAGTCCGTG
>JACNJI010000045.1 GCA_014382645.1 Verrucomicrobiota bacterium
TGTCTTGTTGTTGCTTTTCGTGAGCGGGGTGGTTTTCTCCGGCAAGTTCGATGCGTTCCACTTGGGCTTGGGGGCGTTTTCGGCATTGATCGTAACCCTGCTGTCGCAAGATTTGCTCTTGTCGGACCGCAAGAAAAGCGCCGGGGATCGTTTGGTCGAGGCAGTTCGCTTCTTACGTTACGCCCTTTGGTTGCTCTGGCAGATTGCGCTGGCTAACATTCATGTGTTCAAGTTGGCGATAACCGGTGCCGGCCAAGCCGAGATTGCTCCTCGAGTCGTTGAGTTCAAGACGAAGTTGAAGTCGGATTTCGCCAAGTTTGTTTTCGCCAATTCGATTACCCTTACGCCGGGGACGGTGACCATAAGCATCACCGGAAATCAATTTCTCGTTCATGCCATAAGCGAGGCGACGGCCAAGGACTTGGCCACGGGTGAGATGGAACGCCGGGTGGCCGAGGTCTTCGAGCCGGAGGCGGCGGTATGACGGAGGGATTTACGGTTTTTGCGGGAGCGGCCCTTTTTGTTCTCATGCTGCCTGCCCTTTACCGAGTGGCCGTGGGACCAACCAGTTTCGACCGTCTGGTGGCGGTGAACGTTATCGGTACCAAGACTGCGGTGCTGCTGGTGGTGATCGGGACCCTGTTCGGACGCCTGGATATGTTCGTGGACTTTGCCTTGGCCTATGCCTTGCTCAACTTCGTGGCTTCGCTGGCGGTGGCCCGCTACTTGAATCGGACGCGATCCACGCCCGAAAGGAAACCGGCCAAGCGTCGTACGCCTCGCAAGAAAAAGGCGAAGGCCTCATGAGCATGGACGTCGCAGATTCATTTGTTGGGGGATTTTCTTTTGACTTCGGTTTCCTCGCGGAAGCCTCTGCGAAAACTACCCATGCAGGGTTATCCGCCCTAGACGTTTGTGGGATGGTTATGGTAAGCGTGGGTTTGGTCTTTTTCCTCGGTGCCGCCGTGGGCCTGTATCGCTTTCCTGACTTCTATACGCGGATGCATGCGGCGGGGAAGGGCGATACCTTGTCCAGCCTGCTTATTCTTTTGGGTTTCGGTCTCATTACTCTGGACGACTTCTCGATGGTGGGTTGGCTGCTCGTGGTCAAGCTGTTGGCGATCGTGTTGTTCATTATGCTTACGAGCCCCACCAGCACGCATGCCCTGATGCGAGCCGGTTACGAGGATGGCGTCGAACCGGTGACAAAAGGTTCGTCGTCCAAGAATACGAAGAAGGAGGTCGAATCATGACCGGCCTGGCCCTTTTCAATTTGTTCATCCTCGTCTTCATGGTGGTGGCTGCTGTGATTTCTCTTCGACTCAAGGACCTGCTCACGGCTTCCGTGGTGTTCGGTATTTACAGTTTTTTGATGTGCCTGCTCTGGGCCGAGATGGGTGCCGTTGACGTTGCCTTTACGGAGGCTGCTGTCGGTGCAGGTGTGAGCGCAGTGTTTCTTGTTGCCACGGTGTTCAATGTAAAGAGGAAGTCGTCGGACTGATGAAGAAGGTCGCTCTCGCCGTCACTCTATTTATCGGAGCCCTGTTGCTTTACGCCGCGAAGGATTTTTCCGCATGGGGCGACTTGCAATCTCCTGCCAGCGCATCCCCGGTTTCCAAGCATTTCATAGCCGACACGGGAGTTGATACCGAGGTGCCCAACATGGTTACTGCCGTGTTGGCGGACTATCGAGGTTTTGACACGATGTTCGAGACTGTCGTCATTTTCATCGCAGGCATAGCCATTATCGCGATCCTCAGGTGTACCGGCGCCGATGCCGACTCTCCGGCACTCGAACGCGAAAGCGACGTTGCGACTGAGCCCGACTTGATCGTTACAAATACTGTGCGTCTTCTCATACCTGTCATCCAGTTATTCGCTTTCTACGTTCTGGCCCATGGGCATGTCAGTCCGGGCGGAGGATTTCAAGGTGGAGTCATAATGGGGGCGAGTTTCATTCTAGTGGCCTTGGCTTGGGACCTGCCTAAGGCGATGGAGAGGTTGTCCGTAGACCGGGCCGTCATGCTGGCCGGGGTGGGCATCCTGATTTATGCTGGGATTGGCCTTTTATCCATGTTGCTTGGCGGGGAGTTTCTCGACTACGCGGAACTCTCACACGTTCTTCCTGTTTCCCCTGAGATGGCCCGCTACCACGCCATGCTCGGGGTGGAGATCGGGGTGGCCTTCACGGTGACTGCAGTGATGTTCGCCATCTACGCTAACCTTTCCACGCGAGGACGCCTCGCGGGCGGCCTCTGAGCCGAGTCGAAACATTATGTTTGGCGAAGATGGATTGTTGAACGAGCTGCTTGTCGAGCGGTTCAACTACTGCGTATACGTGGTGCTGTTGCTCATCGGTCTCTATGCCATGATTGCGAAGAACAACCTGATCAAGAAGCTGATCGGGATGTCGATCTTCCAGACGGCAATCATCCTGTTCTACGTATCGATCGGGGTCAAGGAGGGCGGCACCATTCCCATTTACGTGGCTGAGCACGATCCGCATGGTCATCATGCCGAGCATGCTGCTCACCGCGAGGAGGCAAACGCCACCGAGGCGACTGAAGAGAACGCGACCACGGCGGCGGTCTCCAATGAGGAGGACCACGGTCACCACGCCCCTCGCAGCTTGACCGACGAGGAGACGTTCGGCTATGCCAATCCCCTTCCGCATGTCTTGATGCTTACAGCCATCGTGGTGGGCGTGGCTACGCTTGGCGTGGCCTTGGCCTTGACTCAGCGGATTTACCGAGCCTTCGGAACGATTGAGGAGGACGACGTTTTGGCGGCCATTCGGGCGGAGGACGCCTCCACCGTAATACCCGATCTTTTATCAACCAAGCCCAAGCGGGTCAAGGCAACGCAGCGAAAGGCAAAGAAGGCCTAAGCGATGAGCGAAAATTCCATTGCCTTGATTTTTGCCTTTCCCTTGTTCGGGTCTGTTCTTTGCGCCTTGTTGGGTCGTAAGTCTCCCAATTTGTGTCATCCCATCTCGGTTGCTTCCTTGGCGGGTGCGCTCTGGGGCGGAATCGAGACTTTGCGCCGGGTTATCGCCAGCGAGGCGAACGAGGTTTCCTACTTCTTCGGTGGCTG
>JACNJI010000202.1 GCA_014382645.1 Verrucomicrobiota bacterium
ACCGAATGCTTTTCAATTCAAGTTTAAAAGCTTGCATTAAAGAAATCCAACTGTCGGAAATTCGTCGTTTTACCGAGGGCGCCGCTTGAAGAATGGAAGGAAACAGGTTTTGCTCGCCATGGTTGTCCTAAACGATTTCCGCAATGATTCCCGTGTGGAAAAGATTTCCCGTTCGCTTGCCCATAGGGGGCTTGACGTCAAGGTCTTCGCTACCGCCGGCAAAAATTTGCCTGTAACCGAAATCAAGGACGGGTATCAAGTCATCAGACCTTTTCGAACCCGTAGAAACATTCGTAGCTTTGGACGAGTTGTCTCTTCTTTGGGAATTCTCATTTCTCTTGTCAGCAAGATATTCAAGATTGATCTTGTCCATTGCAACGACTTGGAACCCTTGCCCTTCTGCTTATTTCTGAAAATTCTTAGTTTTGGTCGAATCAAGGTTATTTACGATGCTCATGAGTTGGAAACCGAGAAGAACTCGACCAGTGCCATCAGGAAATCGATTTCAAGACTGTTGGAGTCATTGCTGATCGGAATGGTCGATTCCTTCGTGACGGTCAGCCCTTCGATAGCAAAATGGTATGAGAGGGAATATCTGATCAAACGACCAGTTGTAGTTCTTAATTGCCCTTACTATAGGGAACCAGTCAAGACAAACTTACTTCGTGGAGCTCTTGGCATTGAGGAGGACAAAAAAATTATCCTTTATCAAGGTGGATTTGCCGAGAACAGAGGGTTAAGACAGTTGCTGGAGGCATTTGAAAGTGCTGATGCTCCCTCGGATTGCGTATTGGTCTTTCTTGGTTTTGGTCCCGTTCATCGGGTAGGCTTGGGATTCGAGGACAAGATTCGAAATGCCTCGAACCGTAACAGTAACGTATTCTTCCACCCTGCAGTTCCCTATGGTGAGCTAATCGATTACACTTCTTCCGCGGATCTTGGACTTTGCCTAATCGAGGGCAATTGCCTAAGTTATCGCTACTCTCTTCCAAACAAGCTTTTCGAGTACGGCATGGCAGGCTTGCCGATGATGGTGAGTGATCTTCCCGAGATGCGAGCAATGGTGGAAAAATTCGAATGCGGGATGATTTGCGATCGATTGACGAGTGAGGGAATCCTTTCTTCGATCGCTTCGATATTTCAAGCAGATTTGGGAATGTTGTCCCAAAATGCCCAAAAGCTTGCCAAGAAACATTGTTGGGAAAATCAGGAGGCCAACTTGAATCAAGCTTATGCGAGGTTGATTGAAGGAGTTCGATAATGAAAATCTTATCTGACATCTGGGCTCGCCACCAGTTCATAAAGCCAGCAGTCGTTTCCAGTTTACTAAGCGAGAAAAGTTTTGGCTTTATAGTTGATGGAGATACGAATTCGACATTGCCCCGAGCCCTTGCCGACTCAACGGTTTCCATTCCCTGCCCACATATCGAGACTGGTTTGCGTTCGGGTAATCAGGTATGTCGGAAGAGATCAATCGTATCCTTGACGATCATGCTTTTGACTTGTTGTTCGCTCATGCCGAAAAGGCCGAGGAGACTTTGTCTTCGGGCCCGTATCGGTCGATCGACCTATATGGGGATGGGCATTCCTCCGAAACGATTGCCCAAGCAATCATTGACCATCGGTGAGTGAAGGTAGGGATTGTCACATCCGAATTTCATCCGATAAGGGCCGCCGCCGCATCCCGAACGGGACCTTGGTCGGACGTCATGGTGCAACGAGGGCACGAGGTGTCGATCTTGACATCGCAGGAGGGAAAGGTGAATGGGGAGAATCTCCGTGTCGTCAATTCTCGGTTCCATACACCTTCCAATCGAGCAGGTTTGGCGTGGCGATTCTTGCAGGAGATAAGGCTTGGGCGTGACCTAGGCTGTTTGCTCGAAGGATTAAGTCCGAAACTTGACTTGGCCGTGATCACTTCCCCCCCTTTCTTTATGGCTTCCCTTTGCGCTAGGGCGTCAAAGCGAGCTGGTATTCCCTATGTTTTCGACGTACGTGATCGTTATCCAGCCGTCTTGTTCGATCTCGGGGTGCTTTCGTCAGAGGGTTTTATTGGAACAACTTTGCGCAGGATTGAAACAAAAAATTATGCTGGGGCTCGACTGGTTACTACTGTTACGAGTGGGTTGACCCAAGATTTGGAGAAATCGGTTGAGTCCAAGAAAGTGGCCAAGGTCATCAACGGTTTTGATGGCAGGCATTTTACGGAAGAGAATTTGAGCCGTCCTAAACGTCAACGTTTCACCATCGCATATCATGGGCGATTGGGGCGTTTCTACGAGGTTGATGCGTTGCGGCGTATGATCTTGGAGGTAGAGAGGTTGGATGGGGAGGTTCGTTTCGTTCTTGCAGGCGATTTGGAAGAAGCTCGATCATCGGGCGATTGGGGCGCGACGGAATTTCTTGGAGAGTTGCCTCTAAGCAGACTCGCGGAATTGCTGGCCGAGTGCCATCTCGGCGTTTGTTTGCTCAAGGAGATGGAGGCGATGAGGAAGGCATTACCAGCGAAGATTTTTGATTATCTCGGTGCGGGTTTGCCCGTATTGACTTCGCCTAAGGGAGAACTGTCTGCCTTTCTTTTGGAGCGAGGAGTGGGATTGACCTTCGAGCGAACTGATCCTATGGCGATTGCATCCGCAATTGTTGCCTTCAAAAACGACCCTGAACGCCAAGAGCGAATGGAGACGAACGTTCGGACTCTTCGTCCATCACTTGATCGTCGCGTTCAATCCGTTCGATTTGCGGAACATTTAGAATCTCTTGTGTGATTGTTTCGAATTGTTCCTAAACCTGTTATTGCTTTAGAGTTTTTCTTATGTCTCGTAAATCGGACTGGAACCTGGGTAAAGGAGCTTGGACCTTGCTGGACTTGGCTACGGCCTCCTGTGCCGCGGCCCTCGTGCCTCTTTACTTGTCGCCGACTAGCGAGACCTTGAGGTCGGTTCCGACCGAGCGCCTCGTTATGTACGCCGTTTTTTACGGTTTCGCCTTCTGGGTTGCGGGAGAGGTCTTGGGCGTGCATGAGAAACGCTCCTCTCGTTCGTGGCGATTTCGGGTTGCGGTGTGCACGCTTGCCGCAGTGGGTGCTTGTCTTGGGTTATTGCTGATGGTTTGGGCCATTGAGTATCGATTCGTTGGGCGGTTTGCTTTGGCGAAAATTGTCGGCTGTTCGGTGGCTGGCGTTATGATCATGAGATTGGCTATCGAGATCATGGCATCACGGTCTCGTCCCAAGGTATTGGCTTTGCTTACCGAGGAGACTTCGAAGGAACTTGCTACGGCTCTCAAGGATAGTGGAGAGCAATTGCAGTTGGAAGGATTCAAGGAAGACGTACCGGACTCTGCTGAGGGACTAGTTGGATATTGCGAGGAGCTCGGCATCCACGAAGTGGTTACCCAACGCGATACCGAACACACAGGCTTGCTTGATGTCGTTGCCTTGTTGGCTGGGGGTACGCGCGTTTCCGACATCGTGGATTTCTGGGAACGAACGTTTGCGCGTATTCCCCCACAATACGTTGACGAGGCTTGGCTGGCTCGACTCGACCTGAGGCTTCGTCATCCTCTTTTTCATCGAGCGAAGAGGTTGCTGGACATACTGGTGGCAATTATAGGGCTCGTTGTTTTAATCCCTATTTTGGCAATTGCATCAGTTCTAATTTTAATCGACTCGCGTGGGTCAATTTTCTTTTCTCAACGGCGTACTGGATATTTAGGAAGCGATTATGTTTTGTATAAGCTTCGAACCATGCGAACGGATGCCGAAGAAGATGGAGCTCAATGGGCTGCGAAAAAAGATGTTCGGGTCACTGGCGTCGGTCGCTTCCTGCGTAAGTGGCGCATAGACGAGATTCCTCAATTCTGGAATGTCTTGCGTGGGGAGATGTCAATCGTAGGTCCACGTCCTGAACGCCCTGAGCTCGAGGAGAAACTGGCCGTGGAAATTCCCTTCTGGTCAAGTCGTCACCTTGTCAAGCCGGGGCTTACGGGTTGGGCCCAGATTCGTTTCCGCTACGCTGCCGATTCCAATGCCTCTAGGGAAAAACTTGCCCACGATCTCTATTACATAAAGAACGCCTCTCTGTTGTTGGATTTACAGATTATCCTGTCGACCCTCAGGTCGTTGGCCCGGGGCAGTCGTTGAAATGAAAGTCTTGGTAACGGGAGGAGCAGGGTACATCGGCAGTCATGCCACTTTGGTTTTGCTCCAAGCCGGACATGAAGTGGTAACCTTGGATAATTATTCCAATTCTTCTCCCGTTTCCCTCAAAAGGGTGGGGGAGTTGGCGCAGAGGCATCCTGTCGCGCTGGAAGGTGATGCGGGCGATCCCGCAACCTTGAACAAAATATTCGAAGAGCATTCCGAGATCGAAGCCGTTTTGCATTTTGCTGCCTACAAAGCTGTGGGCGAGTCTACCGAGAAGCCGCTTCCTTATTACCGCAACAACGTCGCTGGCTCGATTGCGCTTTTTGAGGCGATGGAGGCGGCTGGCGTTCATAATCTGGTATTCAGCTCTTCATGCACGGTCTATGGAGAGCCTCAAGAGATTCCTCTGGCCGAGACCCATCCTATCGGCGGAGTGTCCAGTCCTTATGGTCGCACAAAATACATGATGGAGGAAATTCTTCGGGATCATTGTGCGGCCAATAAGCGATGGAACGTTGCCATTTTGCGTTATTTCAATCCTGTCGGAGCTCATCCGAGCGGGAGAATTGGAGAAGATCCTGCGGGAATTCCTGATAATTTGGTGCCTTACGTCTGCCAAGTGGCATCAGGCCGTTTAGAAAAACTTCGGATTTTCGGGAATGATTATCCGACTCGGGACGGTACTCCGATTCGCGACTACCTTCATGTCTTGGATCTTGCCGAAGCTCATCTTCATGCTCTTGAAAAACTGTCTACGGCCCCCGGTCTTTTTGTTTGTAACCTAGGCACCGGAAAAGGATCAACCGTTCTCGAGGTCTTGAATGCGTTTGAGCAAGCGAACGGAATTCGGATACCTCACGAGATCGAAGGTCGCCGATTAGGGGACGTTACCGAAGCGTGGGCCGATCCCACTTTTGCAAAAAAGTTTCTGGGTTGGGAAGCTAAGCGCGACATTCGAGAAATGCTAACCGATGCGTGGAACTGGCAATCTCTTAATCCTGGAGGCTACTCGGATGCTTCGGATGCGGTGTGAGATGTCTTTATTCCAAACTGCTGTGACGAAAACCCTCTCTTTTCGAGAGCTACTGCAATATCATTCAAGTTCAGTTTAGCTCCCGGAGACTGTTTGGCGGCTCGAAAGGCCCCTTGGTTCAACTCGAGGACTATTTTGATGTTGTTGCTGCGAGAAGGGCAACCGCTTTCATCGAAAGGTTGGGCGGCATGAATTTCTCTCAACACACCTTCGGGTGAGAAGTAACCTATGTCCAAAGGTATTCGTGTGTTTCTCATCCAAAACTTTTGCGGTCCCGGATTTTGGAACGCAAAGAGCATGCCATGATCTTCGGCTAGCTCCTCGCGAAACATGAGACCCTTCGCCTTTTCTTCCGGTGTGACGGCCAGTTGGACCTGCAGAACTGTTTCGCCGAGGTGAAGCGGGAACCAAGAGTCGAAGCCCAATCCTTCAGGGTGAACAGATTCTCCTTCCTCTCGACAGCCAATCGCTAGCATAGTAATAACGATCGCAATGGCGAATCCAACTATCTTTCCATTTCCTTTCACTGAATTCATTCGATGAACGAACTTCTTGAACGAATCAAGAGCCTTCGTATTCTCGTAATCGGAGATGTCATGCTTGACCGGTACGTTCGTGGCAAAGTTTCTCGCATTTCTCCCGAGGCTCCCGTCCCTGTCTTACATGTGGACGGTGAAGATTCCGTGGCAGGTGGAGCGGCGAACGTTGGCCTCAATGCTGCGGCCCTCGGGGCTTTCGTGGATCTTGGCGGAGTTTTCGGTCGGGACGAAGCGGGTGAGCGTCTCCTTGCTCTCCTTGCCGAAAGAGGAATAGCCTGTGACCCCGCTTTTACTTCTTCTCAAGCGCCGACCATTTGCAAAACACGCGTAATGGCAGGCAACCAGCAAATCTGTCGGGTGGATCGCGAGGAATCTTATCAGGCTTATGCGCCAAATCTCGATGCGTTTTCTGAATTGCTTGCTGAAAAGGCTCGGAACGCCGATGCCGTTATCGTATCCGACTATGCCAAGGGTTTCGTAAACGACGAGTTGCTCACCTTATTGCGAAGCGAAGCCAAGTTTCTTGCCGTCGACCCCAAACCTCGTCGATCCCTCAACTATGATTCCCCTGACCTGATGACTCCGAACAAGGCCGAGTCTTTGCAGCTTGCAGGTCTGGAAAGAGGGGACTTTGACGAGTTTCCCACTGAAGCCATAGCCGCCGCTATCCATGATTCTCATCGACCACATAGAGTCGCCGTGACATTGGGCGCTGATGGTATGTTGCTGATCGAAAATGGAAAAGTTATTCAGCGTATCCCTACTGCAGCTCGCGAAGTTTTCGATGTTTCGGGAGCCGGCGACACCGTGATCGCCGCCATGACGTTGGCTCTTGCCGCTCGGTCCACTTTTGAAGAAGCCTCGGTGTTCGCTAATTTGGCTGCTGGTGTTGTGGTGGCCAAAGTGGGAACGGCTACGGCTTCTCCCGAGGAGATTCTCCATGCAGCCCAATGAGCCTTGCCGGAATTTTTCTCGACCGAGACGGTACCCTGATCTCGCATGTCGACTTTCTTCACGATCCCGAGGAGGTCCTTCCTCTTCAGGGAATAGCTGAAACCTTGCGCGCTTTGCAGGAGGCTGGCTACCTGCTTTTTCTTTTCACAAACCAGTCAGGTGTGGGACGAGGGTTTTTTCAGATGGAAGCAGTCCACGCATGCAATTCCCGGATGCTTGAGCTCTTGAAATTGAGCCCGGATATCTTTGCCGACGTCTGCATTGCTACGGAAAGACCCGATCAACCTCAAATTTATCGAAAACCTTCTCCTCGATTCATTTTGGAGAGCATCGAAAAGTTCGATCTTTCACTTGAGAAGAGTTGTGTCGTCGGTGACTCCTGGAGCGATGTCGAGGCCGGTCTCAATGCCGGGATTCCTGCCGCTTTGGTGGAAACGGGAAATCCCGTCGATGACGATCTTCGAGTCAAGGCAGCGGAACATCAAGTTTCCGTCCACTCTGATCTCACTGCCATGGTCGTCGAAAAATTAGACCTACGCTGAATATGAATGAAATTCCGAAAAAATGGGAATTGATCGAAGATCGTTTGCATGCCAAATGTCGAATTTTCGAGGTTCGATCCCAGCACTTTAGGCACCCGAAGGACGGAAGGGAAGGGGACTTCTATGTTCTCAATACCTCCGACTGGGTTAATGTGCTGGCTGTTACGCCAACCAAGGAAATCGTCATGGTCCGACAGTTCCGTTACGGATCTCGAGAACTTTCTCTTGAAACTCCCGGCGGCGTGATCGAAAAAGGTGAAGATCCGGTGACCGCGGGCCTTCGTGAACTTCGAGAGGAAACCGGATTTTCCGGGGAAAGCGCTAGACTCTTATCGGAATGCCGCCCGAATTCGGCCATTCTTTCCAATCGTTGCCACTTCGTCCTTGTCGAGAATGTGAAAAAAGTGGCCGAAGTTGATTTCGATCCCAATGAGGAAATCGAGACCGTTCTCATACCCATTGCTGAAATCTCGGATCGTGTTCGATCTGGTGAAATTTCACATTCTTTGGCTCTTAACGCTCTCTTTAATCTATTTTTGGAAAAGGGTCTATCCATTGCTTGAATACGTTTCCCTTTTCTCCAATGGCAAAAACGGGCAAATTCAACCGCTTTTCTCCCTTTACCATCGCAGACTTTTATCTATGATTAGAATGCTATGAGTGATGTTCTTACCCTCTTGCTCGAAGGCGCTAAACCTTGTGCCGATCATCTTGCAAATGTCCTCGGCAAAGAAAAAGCCGAGGTCGAGGCAGAGTTGCGTCGCCTCGAGGAGGATAAGAGCCTTCTTGGTTGGCTTCCCGTCTTCAATCCTGAGAAAGTGGAGGACGGGCGAGTTCGGGCAGTGATCGAAGTGAAGATCAGTCCCGAGCGTGAAGGCGGTTTTGATCGCCTTGCCATGCGAATTGCTCGTTTTGAGGAAGTGGAATCCTGTTATCTTATGTCGGGTGGATACGATCTTCTGGTTTTTGTTACCGGCAAAAACCTTAGAAAGGTCGCTGCCTTTGTCTCCGAAAGACTTGCCACGATAGAGGGGGTTCTCTCTACCTCCACCCACTTTTTGCTTCGCCCCTACAAAGAGCAGCGACATCTCTTAGTCGACGAGACCGAAGTAGTCGACAAGCTCCCCGTTTCTCCCTAATGAGTTTAGATCATGAAAGTTTCGTGGCGAGGCATGTGAAAGACTTGCCTCGCTCAGGTATACGAGATTTTTTCGCCGTCGTATCCGAGATGCCCCAAGCCATTTCTCTTGGCATTGGAGAGCCTGATTTCGTTACCCCTTGGCATGTGCGAGAAGCTGCCATCTTTGCTCTTGAGAAGGGGCGCACCTCTTACACTGACAATCGGGGTCTGCTCCGGCTTCGCCGCGAAATCTCGAAGTATGTCGCCGATTTCTTCGGTCCGGAGTATGATCCTTCGAGCGAAATTCTTGTCACCGTTGGAGTTTCCGAAGCTATCGATGTGGCTCTGCGTGCGATTTTGAATCCCGGCGACAAGGTCCTCTACCACGAACCATGTTACGTGTCTTATGCCCCAAGTGTTACCTTGGCTCTTGGCGAGGCTATTCCAGTTGGCACGAAACCCGAAGATGGATTCGCTCTCGACCCTGCTGCTTTCGAAGCTGCTTGGGAACCCGGCTGCAAGGCTCTACTACTCAACTTTCCGACCAATCCCACAGGCGGTACGGCCAATCGTGAAAAACTGGAACGTCTTGCGCGTTTCGCCATCGACAAGAACCTCCTTGTCATTAGCGACGAGATTTACTGCGAGCTGACCTACGAGGGCGAGCACGTCGGCATTGCCTCCCTTCCCGGGATGAAGGAGAGGACTCTTTTGTTGCACGGTTTCTCGAAGGCTTTTGCCATGACTGGATTTCGTATTGGTTATGCCTGTGGTCCGGCAGTTCTTATCGAGGCAATGATGAAGATACACCAGTATTGCATGATGTGCGCTCCCATATTAAGCCAAGAAGCAGCTATCGAGGCTCTGGTGAATGGGGCTGACGATGTTGCTCGTATGAAGGAGCAATATCATCGTCGTCGAGACTTCATTGTTCGTCGCTTCAACGAAATCGGTCTGTCCTGCCACTCTCCTCGAGGTTCCTTTTATGCTTTTCCCTCCATTCTTTCTACAGGGTTGAGCGATACTGACTTTGCCCATCGCCTTCTTCGTGAAGCCGAGGTTGCCGTCGTGCCGGGAACCGCATTCGGGGAACATGGCGCCAACCATGTGAGAGCAAGCTTTTCTCCCTCTTATGAAAATCTTGTCGAGGCGACCGATCGCATCGCTCGTTTTCGGGATGATATCGTGCCCGAAGATGCCGCCGCAGCAGTTTAGCCAACTGCGACTACCTGATTTTCCGAACCATTCCTTAACTTTCCTATATTTGTGCAAACTCGTAGTGTAGCTATTGTCGGTCGCCCCAACGTGGGTAAGAGCCGTCTCTTCAACCGCATCGTGGGCCGGCGAATCTCAATCGTACATGATCGCCCCGGAGTTACTCGAGACGTCGTCGTTGCCGATGCGCCCGGAGGATACGTCGTCATGGACACCGGCGGCATAGGGATGACCCCCTCCATGACACCCGTGGAGATTCAGGAAGCAACGGAAGATCAAGCGGATTTTGCCATTCGCGCCGCCGATGTTCTTCTATTCGTGGTCGATGGGCGCGAAGGTCTTATTCCTTTGGATCAATCCCTTGCCGAGAAATTTCGTCGGATGGGGAAGACTCCTGTCCTCGTTGTCAACAAGATGGACATCCCTGAACAGGACTACGCCCGTCATGAATTTGCCAGTCTTGGCTTTTCCACTGTTTTTCCCGTGTCAGCTGAGCATGGGAACGGTGTTGGAGATCTTCTCGAGGGGGTGGAGGCACTTCTCCCGCCACCTGCTGATGAGCCTGTCGAAAAAGAAGCTCGCCGTGTTCGGATTGCTTTTATCGGTCGTCCCAATGTGGGCAAATCCTCGCTTTGCAATCGTCTTCTTAACTCAGAGCGTCTGATCGTCAGCGACGTTCCGGGCACCACTCGGGAAACCGTTGAATTGGATCTCGATTTCGAGGGAGATTCCGCCGATCAAGAACCGTGGCGTTTCCGTCTCTTCGATACAGCCGGCCTGAAAAGACGAAAGCGCGTCGATTGCTCTCTCGATTACTTTTCCTCTTTGCGCAGTGAGCAAGCTATGGAGGGCGCGGACGTTGTCTTTTTGGTTTTGGATGCTCGAGAGGGTGTGACTCGGCAGGATAAAATCCTTGCCGGAAGAATCTTGGATGCGGGTAGGGGACTTGCCGTTCTTGTCAATAAGTGGGATCTTGTTTTGGAAGGATTTAGACGAGATCCCCTTCCCGGTTATCGCGATGAAGAACACTTTAGAAAATCCTATGAGAAATCTCTTCGCAAAGAGCTCTTTTTTCTGCCCGAGTCACCGGTGCTATTTGCTTCTGCCCTAACCGGATATTCCATTCGGGAGTTTCTTGCGGCCGCTCGCGACATGGACGCTCGGATGGACGTTCCGATTCCCACTTCCCCCTTGAACCGCCTTCTTGGAGATATGTTCGAACAACGGCCGCCGGCAGCGGTTAAGGGGAAACGCTTCAAACTCTTCTACGCGCTCCAAGTCTCTTCACGTCCCTTTCGAATTAAGCTTTTCTGTAACCAAGGCGAACGCTTGGACGAAACCTACAGTCGATACTTGGAAAAGAGCATTACAGGTCATTTTTCACTCATCGGTTGCCCATTGAAATTTTCACTTGCAGGTAAAGAAGCCCGTTACTCCGGAAGCTAGAATGAAGCTTTCGGCCCATAGCCTTATTCATCCCATCCGCCGCATTCCACCACTGCCTTGAGCATTCTCGAATAATTCTCTTAAACCTCTTCACGGGTTTAATAAATACGGGGCCGACGTTTCACTTTCGAACGTCGGCCCCGTTTTTTGTGTCATACTATACGAGCGACCAACTCTCGTGGATGGGAGACGGGCTCAAAGTTCATTAGACTTATGCCGAAGCCCCCCGTGGTGTTTTATGGTTCGGATGCCATAGCCTTGCCTAGCCTCGATTTTTTTTTGAGAGAGGCATCTTCGTCCTGCGAACTTGTAGGAGTTATCACTCAACCCGATCGACCGTCGGGCAGAGGTAAAAAAATGCGCTCCAATCCCGTCAAGGCATGGGCTGGCGAGAACGGGGTTAAAATACTTGATCCCGCAAAACCTCTTGAACCGGAGGTGACTTGGTTGCGACAGGAAGGCGTGGTTCTGGCAATGGTCATGGCATACGGTCATATTCTTTCCTCTGCCTTGTTGGATGCGCCTGACGCCGGGACTTACAACCTGCATGGTTCCGTGTTGCCTGCCTATCGCGGGGCTTCTCCTGTGGAAACGGCTTTGGCCCAAGGCGAGAAAGAGACCGGGGCTACCCTCATGCGCGTGGTCTCGCGCATGGACGCGGGCCCCATCGTGGATACGGAGATCACGCCCATAGCGGCGGATGACGATGGTCCTCGGCTTCGCGAGAAGTTGTCGGTTGCCTGCGTTCCTCTTCTTCGCCGAAACCTATCTGCCCTTTTGGCGGGCGAAGCCACGGAAACTCCGCAGGATGAAAAAGCGGCCACTTATTGTAGAAAGCTCCGCAAGTCGGATGGAGCACTGGACTTTTACTCTCCTGCCGCGGTACTTGTGCGGAGAGTCTCTGCTTTTCGAGGTTGGCCGGGTTCATGGTTCGAAGTCCAAGGAGTTCGCGTAAAGGTCGGTTCCGTAAAGGTCGTTGAATCTTGCGGAGAGATAGTGCCGGGGCAGGTGATCTTGCCAAGTCCTCGGGAAGTGGCTATTGGAACGACAGAAGGTGCGTTGTCTTTACTCGAACTACAACGTCCGGGCGGGCGAATGATGCCAACAGCAGAATTTTTATCAGGTTTTCCTCTTTCGGAAGGAGAGTTCGTTGGGAGCCAAACCCTTTCTGAATTGCTTCTTTCTTGAGTCCTTGATTTCCCTAATTCTTAAAAGTAAACTTGCATAAATCCGTTAAATCATAGTATTCATTATATTGGAGTGTGGTAATGAATAATTGGTTAATTCTTCGTGGTGGGAGATGGGCTTCTCGAGGCTGGTCGTTTTTCTCCTTCCAAATGCTAATGCTAGTCGCCGGTTTTCTGTTTGTCGGTGCCTTTTCTTCCTCTTGGGCGGCAGACACAAATCTTCGTCTGGCCAACCTTAGTCAGGACTTGGAGTTGATCTCCAGGCAAGTAGCCAATCTCCGCAGTGAGGTGGAAATCTTGAGACGGGAGAACGCTCAATTGCGCATAGTTGCTGAGCAAGCGGGTAAAACTCAGGGTGTTTCCGCAGGTAGTCTACAGGAGTTTGCTCGGCAAATGGATGGTAGATTAGGCAGTTTGCGAGCAGACATTGCACAAAACAAGACAGGGGCGGAAGCTCTTCGGCGGCATGTGGATGAAGGTTTGCAAAAGCTGATTAAGCAAATGAACGCTGGTTTTGATGCATATAATGAGAGTTCTCCGCCGATCGCATCGTCGCCATCCGTGCAATTTACGGATGATTACCCCAAGGACAAGGGTTTCCTGCATGTTGTGGGAAAAGGAGAAACCGTGAGCAGCATCGCCCAAAAGTATAAATCAAAGATTTCATGGATACTTTCCGCCAATCGGATTTCCGACCCGAAAAAAATTCACATAGGAAAAGAACTTTTTGTCCCGCAAAGCTAAGAAAGAACAATTATGGCTAAATCAACTTCTCGTCTCGGTCGCGGTCTCGGTAGCCTGATCGCGGGCGGTGCCGGTGCTCAGGTGGTCGCCATGGATCCCGTGGCCGAAATGCCGGGTCATTCTGCTCTCAAGGATGTACCCGAGGAGGTGACCACAATTGTCGAGGGTCCTTTTAGCGATACGTTAGTCGCAAATAATAGTGCCGAAAAAATTCTTGAGGTTCCCTTGGATCACTTGGTTCCCAACCCTCACCAACCCCGCAAGACCCTAGATCCCGCCAAGGTGAGCGAGCTTGCCGCAAGTATCAAGTCCGAGGGTCTGTTGCAACCTATCGTGGCTCGCAAGAACGGCGATGGTTATGAGATTATTGCAGGTGAACGACGATGGCGAGCCCACCGGGAACTTGGACGTGACACTATCCTCGTGCGTTTGGTTGAAGCCACGGATCTTTCTTCTGCTTCACTCTCGCTAATTGAGAACCTGCAGCGCGAAGGACTCAATCCTCTTGAGGAAGCTTTTGGCTATTCGTCTCTCGTGAACGATTTTAGCCTGACCCAAGCCCAAGTGGCTGAGAAAGTGGGCAAGAGCAGGACTTATGTGACCAACATGATGCGCCTCCTTCAACTCGACGATGCTCTCAGGAATCTTTTGGTGTCCGGAAAGCTTTCCGTAGGTCATGCCAAGGTGCTTTTGGGAGTTGAGGACATCGAGGTTCGAGGCGAACTTGGATCTCGTGCCGTTCGCGAAGGGTGGAACGTGCGGCAATGCGAGGCTGCCGTTGTCGAATTGCGTTCGGGTTCAAACAAGGCTACTTTTCGTCGAACCAGTGGTTCTCACTTGAATCCAGAGTTTCGTAAAATTGCAGAGCGGGTCGCTTCTCGGCTCAGTGTAGAGACAAAAGTAACCGCAAATGGGGCTGGCAAAGGTAAGCTAATCATACCTTTCGCGGACGAGGATGACCTCCGCCGTATCGTTTCGGTCTTGGGCGCATAAGTCTTCAAACAGGATTGCCTTTGTTGAAAAGAGGGCCATAGTACTCTCTTCTACCTTATAGCTATGATCGTTTTTGTTACCACCATTCTTATTCTTCTGTGCCTGTTGATCATCCTTCTGGTGATGTTGCAACGGACCTCCGGCGGCATGGGTTCCGCATTGGGCGGTGGAGCCGCCGACCAAGTGCTGGGAGCAGGTGCAGGTGCCCAATTAACAAAGATGACGGTTTGGAGCGTCTTGGGCTTCTTTATACTGTCTTTCTCGCTCTATGTCCTTTACCAGATGGACGCACAGGATGATGGTTTGCAACGAACGGGTGGAGCTTCGCCCGCATTAGTCCCTAGTTCTTCAACGGGTCTCGGCTCTGCCGAAACGCCATCGATTCCCGAACCGATCGACACCGACCCTTTGCCCAATACTCCACCACCACCCGCTATACCTGAAGCGAATGCTTCTACACCAGTTCCCGAGGTAAATTCAACTCCCGCCTCGATTCCGGGGGGGAATGGATCGGGCACCCCCCGATAAAGCCAATTGAGTTCCAATTGATCATCGAGGCTAATCCTCGATAAAAAAGCGATTCGGTAATGTTTCCCAAGCTTATTGAAATGCCTTCATGCTCACTGACTTTTTCTAGGAGGCTTTTACTTTTAACCTTTTTGTTTGGAGCCCTTGCCGGTGCATCGGCACAACTAAAGGATTTTCCCGCACGAGGGTTTGCCAAGATTCTCACTCCAGAAAAAGCTAACGAGCGATTGGAGCGTTTCCGTAAGTTCCATGGCTTAAACCCCTCCGCGGAGGCCTTCCATCATGGTTTTCTCTTGCGATTTCGCTTGGAGCATTATCCGAGACGAGGTGAAGTGACCACCCGCGAAGGTTCGCTTTGCGGTTTGGCTTTTGGTCATGGGTTGATTCGTCTCGATCTCATGGGCGATACCGATCAAAAAGCGAAAGCATTCCTCTTGCGTAATGGTCCCGAACCTGAGGCGTGGATGAATGCTTTCGATGGCAATGGATCCAAGCAATTGGAAAATACTGATTTGTTCCAGCCCTTGGCGCCTGGTATGGGGCACACGCTTTTTGACCTCATGATGCCCTTCGTTTTTTGGGATGCTCGTTATCAGAAATCGGGTAGAGTGATCGGCAGACCTTCTCACTTATTCGAGTTTTCACCGCCTGCATGGGCGAGTGAAGCCGTTCCTACTTTGAAAAAGATTCGTCTTGCTTTGGACGATGTCTATGAGGCTCCGTTACGGGTCGAGTTCTTCGGTCGTCGCGGTGTTCCCGACAAGACCTTCGGGCTCGTCAGCCTGAAGAAGGTCGGGGAGACGTGGATTGCCAAGACTCTGGACTTTCGCGATGCCCTCACTAGTGCAAGAACACGTTTTACCGTTACTGCGGCGGCAACTGATCTGGACTTGGGCAGGGAGGTCTTTACGCCTGCCGGATTGGACGAGACGCCAAAGGTGTCCGAAGAATTACTGCAATCCATTGAATGATAAAGTGAAAACGGCTTGCCCGCTATCTTGTCTCCTTTAAAAACTATTAATTTTATATGAAAACCAATTCACTTTCCACTTGGGCGCTAAATGTCTCGCCTTCACCAACCTTGGCAGTAGACGCCAAGGCTAAAGCACTAAAGGCCGCAGGCGAAGACGTCTGCGGTGGCGGGGCGGGCGAGCCCGACGTCGGCGCCCCGGGATGCGTCAATGAGGCCGGGGCCCAGGCTCCCGCTGACGGCCATGCCCGATACGCCTCCCCGCCCGGGGGGCCCGCCCCTGCGGTGCCGGTTGCCGAAGAATCGCGGG
>JACNJI010000425.1 GCA_014382645.1 Verrucomicrobiota bacterium
ACGCTAAGTTCGGGATAAAGCGGTAGGCTTAAGTTCTTTCCGTAAAATGCCTCGGTGTTTGGTAGGTCTTCCGCTCCGCTTATGCGTTCCGCATAAGCACGATGCTTGTGGACGGGCAGTGCATAGTGCAGACTGACTCCGATACCTTGTTCCTTTAGGTGCTCCATAAGCTCATCCCGCTGGTCGCACTCGATAACGTAGAGATGCATGGCATGAAGTTCCTTGGAATTCCGATGCGGGAGGGTGATGGGCAAGTCACTCAACAATTCGTCATATCGCTTGGCTAATTGCCGCCTCTTCTCATTGGTTTCAGCAAGATATTTGAGCTTGACCCGGAGGATCGCGGCTTGAATTTCGTCCAGACGAGTGTTTACTCCTGTTTCAATGCTTTCACGGTTGTTATCCCAACCGTATTGACGCAAACTTTTCAAGTAATTTGCTTGCCGCTGGGTGGAGCACAGGATTACCCCCCCATCCCCGATGCCTCCTAAGTTTTTGGTCGGATAGCAACTATAGGCGGCCAGGTTCCCGAAAGTTCCAACTTTTTGCTTACCAACTTCTGCACCATGAGCTTGGGAGCAATCTTCAATTACGAGGAGATTATTGGCTTTCGCGAGCTTCATGATTTTAGCCATGTCGCAGGGTTGTCCGAAGATATGAACGGGTATAATTGCCCTAGTCTTTTCATTTATTCTCGATAGGGCCGATTCAGGGCAGATACAGCGAGTCACCGGATCAATGTCTGCCAATACGGGCAAGCAACCTGCCTGTTCGATCCCTGCAACCGTTGCCACTGCGGTATGAGAAACGGTGATCACTTCATCCCCGGTACCAAGCCTAAGGGCTCTGAGGCAAAGAGCTATGGCATCGGTGCCATTGGCTACGCCTACGGCATGCAGGTTAGGGCCATGGAAGTTAGCAAATTCATTCTCAAAAGACTCGACTTCCTGACCTAAAACATACCATCCGGAATCCAGAACTCGTCGGATCGCTTGGTCGATTTCATCTTTGTGCGATTTATAGGAGGCGGATGGGTCGCTGAATGGGATCATCAGGTGCTCGTAATCAAATATAATGAGACAAGTCGTTGCGGAAGTACTCGACGGACTTGGAGATTCCTTGCCGGAAGTCTACCTTGGGTTCCCACCCGAAGGCAGATTGGAAAGCTTTGTAGTTGCAGACGAAGTCGCCCACGTCGATCGCCTTGCGGTCTTCGGGAAAGGGAATCTTTTCGTAATTCGCTCCCTCTATTAGCTCGCACATCAGCTTAGCCGTATCCTCAAGTGTTAGAGGCTCGGGAGCTCCCAAATTAAAAATCTTACCCTCGGCTTCGGGTCTAGTCGCGGCGAGCAGAAAGGCATCGACCACATCGTCGACGTAGTTGTAGTCCCGCCTCTGTCGACCATCGCCGAACACGTGGATGGGTTTGCCTTCCAGTAAGTTTCGAATCCAGACACCCAAGAAGGTTTGCCGCGCATCCTTGATCCGCATCCTTGGACCATACGTATTAGTCAGACGAAGCACGCTGGCGGGAATGCCGTAGACGTCGTTGTATACGATGTGATACCACTCGCCCGCCATCTTGTTGACTCCGTTAATGTCGACTGGGTGGGATGGATGCTTTTCGTCGACAGGGAGGTATTGGGGTTTGCCGTAGATTTGTCGGGTACTCGCGAACACAATCCGAATCTCTGGATTATGCTTTCTGCACGCTTCGAGAATGGACAATTGAGCCTTGGCGTTGATGTCCAAGTCGGTAAACGGGTTTTCCATTGAATCCAAGTGACTGGTCTGTCCCGCCAAGTTGAACAGATAGTCCTGTCCTTGCACCAGTTGGTTCATGGAGAAGGGGTCGCGTACGTCGGAAAAATTTATCGCCACTTGATCCTTGATGTCATGCAAGTTTCTTGGATTTCCTCCGTACTCAGGAATCAAGCTGTCCACCACCGTCACCTTCGCTCCATCGTGAACTAAGCGTCGGGCCAAGTTCGATCCAATGAACCCGAGACCTCCGGTAATCAAAACCTTTTTCTCTTCCATCACTTCCAATGTTTAGATCTTGGGATAATCTTCAAATCGAAATGAAAAGGAATCGATGAACAGGTGCAAATCATTCGGTTCGATTTCCGATCACTCTCGCAGGGTTTCCGGCGACGATTTCATTCTCTTGAACGTTCTTGGTTACCACCGCGTGGGCTCCGACCACGGCGTTCTTTCCAATTGATACCCCGGGTAAGATCATGGCCCTTGCTCCCACGAAGGCATGTGCACCAATGGTGATCTTGTCCGTTATAAGCCGAAAGGAAGTATTATGAAAGTCGTGGGTGCCGGTGCAGAGGTATGCCTCTTGAGCAATGGTGGCACCCTCTAGGATTTCAGCTTGGCCCAAGGAGTATGCGTTCGCCCGTTCGCCCAAGCAGGCTCGGTGATGCATCGTCAGGTGCCATGGTATTTGTATGCGGGCCCGCTGATGGACGAAAGGCATTCCCGAAATTCGAGCACCGAAAATCTTGAGAACTAACAGTCTCCAAGGATTGAAAAACTTCGGTGTCCATGAGCAGAGTAAAACCCAAAACAACTTCCAAACAAACAAAACCACATGTGTCCAGAGCGGCCATGGGTTTTGATAGGGATTGGATTGATTCTTTGGATTCATATAATTGCCTCTATGAATTTATCAGCAGTATGGGCAACGCCATTAAAAAAGGGCTTTGGGAGTTGTTGCGTTGATTTTATCAGTTGTTCCGAACTCTTGGGGTCATTGAGAAGAAAAATCTGGTCTTGAAAAGGCTCAAATACAAACAAGCTATCCTTTGGAGTGTCCCCGTCGTCATAAGCATATATGGGCAAGCCATGTTCGAGCATGGCCGCCGCCGCGCCACTCTTGCCGAGAACATCGTAGGGGGTGGTAGCCACGCCGCAATCGGCGAATTGCAGCTCGTGAGACAGTTCCTCGGATGTCAATCTACTGGTTTCTTCGACGGTAATGCCGTGCTTGCCAGCTTCTCGGTGCAGTTTCCTCAAACCCGTTTTTTCGCGGACATGACCGAGCATCCGAATGTTCCAGGGTCTCTTCATC
>JACNJI010000277.1 GCA_014382645.1 Verrucomicrobiota bacterium
GGGTATTGCCTCCTCCCGGAAGCATTCCTCCCCCGCCATCGGTAATTCCTTCTTTTCCGGGAGGCATTCCCGCACCCCGTTCAGTTGTTCCGCCCGGAGCGCCTGCTGTTCCCTCTATTCCGCCACCGGCATCTGTTGCCCCACCTCTCGCTCCACCTAATGCCGGCGTCCCTGCCCCGAAGGTTCCGACTGCAGAACCGATCTTCGATGAAACGGGTTTTCTTGGCGGAGCAGCGCTTTTTTCGGATCCGGAGGAACTGCTCGGGATTGAGGGTTTGGACGAACCTCTTGATCGGATCAAGCTAAGGGATCTGCCGGCTAAGGACGCTCTGGAAATGGTCCAGTTGTGGACAGGACGCTATATTTTGCGCCCTCAAAACCTGCCCCAGGTACAACTGAATTTCGATAGTTTCAGTGTGCTTACCAAAAGAGAAGCGCTCATGGCGATTGAGAGTCTTTTAACGATGAATGGTATTGCGATGACCAAGATCGATAATCTTTTCTGGAAAGCCGTTCCTGCATTAGGCGTTAACGCCCAGGTGCCGATCTGGCTTGAAGGTTCCTCCACCCAATTGGCGCCAAGTCAAAGAATTTATATTAAGATGTTCCATCTTTTGTATGCTCCCGCAGTGGAGGTTCGGGAGCAATTGAACTCTTTTGCCACGCCCAATGTGTCAACCCTTCTTGTTTTCGAAAAAGCCAACAGTATTTTGATTACTGATTCTCTTCTCAACCTTCAGCGAATGGAAAAATTACTTGAAACCATTGATCGCCCGATCCGTAAGGAAGATCTCGGAACCGAGTTCTTCGTTTGGGAAACCCAACATGCCGGAGCTCGCGAACTTGAGACTAAGCTCAAGGCAATGATCGAAGGTAGTTTGAAGCCTTTTCTCGGGGGTACTACACAAGTTGATTCTGACGACCGCACGGGGAAACTTCTTGTCGTGACGCGCTCACAGAACTTGGAAACAATCCAATTCATATTGGAGACCTTGGACGCTCCCGTTAAAATGAAGACCAGTTCGAATCTATTCAAACTTCAACATGCGGAAGCGAAGGACATACAAGCTATTTTAGATGAAGTCATAAAAAATCAGCAAAGAATCAAGCAACAAGTGCAAGGGCGAAAGACCGCCGCCGCTCGTCCGCAAGCTGCTAATTCCGGAGTGCCGAAACCACCGACACCCGGAGGTGCTGCAACAACTGCCGCGTCGACTGCATCCAGTGCCGACGCCGGATCTGAAGGTTCTCATGAATTCAGCGACTTTATTACAATTTCTGCTGACGAGCGTAGTAATGCCATACTGGTTTATGGAACTCCAGCCGACATTGAGGAAATCGGTCGCATGATCGAGTCTCTCGATCATCCCCTTCCATTGGCGCGTATTGACACCATTTTCGTGATGGTCGACCTCACGGAACAAAACCAGCGTGGAATCGATGCTCTTTTCAAGAATTTACAATGGTCGAAGTACGATAGGGGCGAAGCTGGAGACGGTCTGTTCGGTACTCCCAACAATGGAACGGTATCGATTGAGCAACCAGCGGGAGATCCCATCCAAGTTTCCGGAAATGTTGTTTCTGAAACATTCGAAGGTGTTCTTGGAGTGCCCGGATTAGCTTCATCCATACCTTTCCAAATGCATGACTGGAAGTTATCCGGCATTCGTTGGGATCAGCTTTTTGCTCTTTCCTCCGAGCGCAATGACGTTCGGATCTTTTCGACTCCGTCTTTAATGGTTTCTCACAATGCCCCGGAGGTGCACATCTTGATTCAGGATGAAAGAAACATTATTGTTCCTACATATGGGTATAATTCAACAAGCACTACTGGAGAAAGTTCTACGGGTCAACGTGACACCATTACCGCTAAGACTGAGCTCCAAATCAAAAAACCTAAGATAGGACTTCCGAAGTTGGATGAGAATGGGACAATGATATCTCCGGGTTCTATTTTTATGGAGATAGAAGTGACTGCTGAAAAATTCGATGAAACTGTAACCAATACTTTTCAAGGACAGTCTTTGCCTTCCAAGAAAATTCGTGAGGCGAAGTCTTTCGTAACTATTCAGGACGGTGAAATCTTGGTTCTGGGGGGGTTGCAGGAAGTACAGGTCGATTCGACCGAATCGAGTTACAAGCTATTGAGTTCCATACCTTACTTCGGTAAAAAGTTTTTCCAGCCTACTACCGTTAAGTATACTCCGACCGAGTTGCTGATTTTTCTGCGTCCGACCATCGTTAAGCCGGGTGAACAGAAGACCGAGGAGTACATCAAGCAAATTGACGAGCGCTTGTCTCCTCACTACAAACCACGATTTACTTCTCCTTCAGGAACTGTATTGAATCCACCAGAAACAAAAAATTCTCCGAAAAAACGAACTGATTTTAGCCAGCGCGACGAGCCTTCAACGGCCCCATTCATTAATTTTGGCAATCCATGAGCCTTCTTTCTTTTTCAATGAGTGAAATCCGGAATTCTACTTTAAGGAGTCCCGTGCTCCTCTTCTTCGCGTGCGTCTCCTCGCTCGTTGCCCAAAGTAATCCATTTCTCCCCCCGGGATCCAAGACATCCCGTCCTCCTGCTCCTGTCATAAAGCCTATGCCGGTTGCTCCTAAGCCCAAACCCGTAAATCCCAATTTGGAGTTGCGCGGGATTTTCCGCTATCGCGACGTTTGGCATTTTAGCATTCACGACAAGGTTAAGAACAAAGGTTATTGGATCACGCCCGGAGATGCTTTGACTGAAGCCAATATCGAGGTAGAAAGCTTTGATGAAGCGAACGACGTATTGAAGCTCAAGGGAGGAATTTCTCTTTCTCTTCGCGAATCCGCCAACAAAACTCTACCGGTTCCCGGTCAAGGAAAGCCCAAGGCTATTACCAAGAAACCTACTGCAACAACTACTGCCAATCGGGTTACTTTCCCTGGCCAGAGTGGAGTGAGGCGGACTGTGACCATTCCGCCACGAGCTCCTAGTCGCTCTACCGTAAGACCTCCCGCCTCTTCCGCTGGTCGACCGCGCCTTGTTGTGCCGAGGAAGCCCTGAGTTCAATGATTAATCTCAAAAAAAAGTCCAAGGTGACCGAGCGGCAGGAATCAGACAGAACCGCAATGCCTGCCCCGCGTGGACCTTCACCTTCGGAGCTTGATTGGTGGTCCGACGGTTTGAGCGATGTTGACAAGGTGAATATCTTGAAGTCCCCGCGGGAGGATCGTGCGCGCCTTCTTGCCTCCAACCACTCCAAGTCGATCGATGAGACTCTAAAGGAGGTGGGGGAACGTGTGGGGATTCCCGTATTGGAGGATTTCAGCATTTCGGAGAATGCTACCCGGTTGCTGCCCTTGAGGATTATTCACAAATACTGTTGTTTGCCCATGGAGGGATCGGAAGACGGTAAGATCTCCATCGTTACAGTATGGCCCCCGACTAATAGGATGAGCCGTTGGGTCTTCGCGGTTTCCGGTAGGAAACCAGTGTGGTCTCTTGGATCGCCCGAGAACGTGGTCCGAGCAATTACTGAGAACTTTGGGATAGGGGCCGATAGTCTAGAGGAGTCGGATCTCGACCTTGATGAAGAAGAAGAGGGCGCCGACGATCTTGAGGATCAAAACGCGGCCATCATTCGTTTTGTCAACGAGGTTATCCAACGAGCAATTGTTGATCGTGCCACCGACATTCATTTCGAACCTCACAAGGAAACTCTTCAGATACGCTACAGGATTGACGGTCAACTCGTTCCTATACGAGTCCCCGACAATCTTCGCAGCTTCCAAGATGCCATTATTTCCCGCATCAAGATCATGAGCGGGATCAATATTTCGGAGAAACGTAGACCGCAAGGTGGACGCATCACCTTCACCCAGGGGCAGAGCGATCTTGATATCCGGGTCTCGACCTTGCCTACCCTTTACGGAGAGAGTGTAAGTCTTCGTCTGTTGAATGAGAAATCCCAGCCTCTTTCTATGGCCGAATTGGGTCTGCTTCCCCAAAACGAAAAGATAATCACTGCTATCTTGGAAAAACCTCATGGAATTGTCCTCGTCACCGGGCCCACCGGTTCCGGGAAATCCACTTCATTGACTGCGTTCATTCGTAAAATCCATAGGCCGCAAACTCGAATAATGACGGTTGAGGATCCCGTCGAGTACGAGGTTGCAGGCGTCAATCAAACTCAGGTGAATGCTGAAATCGGTTTCACTTTCGCCAGTGTGTTAAGAGAAATTTTGAGGCAGGATCCCGACGTCATTATGATTGGAGAGATTCGGGACTCCGAAACTGCCGACATCGCCATTCGCGCTTCTCTTACAGGTCACCTTGTTCTTAGCACCCTTCATACCAATGACGCCCCCGGAGCGATTACCCGCTTAATCGATATGGAGATCGAACCGTTTTTGATCGCATCTTCGATCGAGATGGTGATTGCCCAGCGCTTGGTTAGAAGGTTGTGCCACATCTGTTCTTCAAGGGCAGATTTGGAAGAAGGTCAGTTTCGAGCAAATCTAACACTGTTGGGAGTGCCAGACGAAGAAGTGGCGTATGGTGACAACGTTTTGAGGTCGGTCGGTTGTCAACAGTGTCAGAACCTCGGCTACAGGGGACGTGTAGGTATTTTTGAGATTATGCCTATGAGCGATGGAATTCATAGTCTCGTAATTAAAAACGCGGCAACGCCCGATATTCGTCGTGTCGCAATCGAAGAAGGTATGCGTAGCCTTCAATTAAGCGGTTGGGATCAGATAAAGAGAGGACTAACCACTTTCGAGGAAGTGGTTCGCTACTCTGATGGTTTTGCCGAAGTCAGCGGCAATGGTCTTCACCAAAAGACCCCACCAGTCCTTCAAACCCTTTGATTATAATGATGTGAAAGGAGATTTACCCCTTTCGTTGCCTTCTTGCTATATCTAGAGTTTGCCATGCCAACGTTTAGCTATGTAGCCATTGACTCCCGCGGTCGGACCATCCCCGGTGAATTGGAGGCGGACGATCGACGATCGGTTCGCTCGCACTTGCGAGGAAAAGGGCTGACCCCGGTTGACATTAAAACGAAGGGGAATATTGGCGGTGGAGCGAAAGCAAAGGCTAAATCTCGAAAGAGAACCAATCTTGCTTCCAAAGATGATGCGAGGGACAATAGTGCTCGCCAAAAGAGCTTTTTTTTAGGCGGTTCTAGAGAAAAGCTGGGGCTTGAGTTTATGAAGCGCTTACTCGAACTTCATGGGAGTGGTATGCCCGTTGCGGATTCCGTGAAGTTACTGCATCAGCGTCTGTCCGACCCCCAGCAAAAGGAAATTGCCGGAACTCTTTGGAGAGAATTGTCCGAAGGAAGATCACTGGCTAGAGCCATGAGGTTGATGCCCGATTATTTCGGCGAGTCTACTTCTTACGTCATTGAGGCTGGTGAGGCCACTGGCAGCGTTGCGCCGATACTCCGCAGGATCATTGGTTACATTGAGGAGAAAAGAGAAATTCGCAGCAAGGTTTTGGGGAGTATGGCCTATCCTTCTTTTATCGGCTTTATTGCTTTTGGCGTTGTCCTGTTTTTTCTCTTTTTTCTTCTTCCTCAAATTCAAGATATGCTCGACTCTTTGGGTGGTGAACTGAATTTTATGGCAAAGGCTCTGATCACGGGTTCGAACTTGGTCATGACCTTTGGACCTTTTGTAGTTCTCTTCCTGCTCATTGGGGCATTCTCCGTTCGGCAATGGAAGAAAACGGAAGCGGGTGGGATCGCGGTGTCAGGGGCCATGCTACGTATTCCTCTGATCGGTCGCATTCTATATTATTCTGAGTTGTTTCAACTCAACAGTCTGGTCGGAACACTTGTTACCAGCGGAATAGGTCTTACGGAGAATCTTCGTCTGTCCGAGCGTACGATTCAGAATCTTTCTTTTCGTATGAAGTTTCGCTCTGCCCGAGCATTGGTGAACGAAGGGAAATCGTTGCCTGATGCCTTGCGGAAGTTCGACTTTATGCCAGCCATGCAACTGGATGTCATGGATGTTGGCGAACGAACGGGAAATCTCGCCCACAGCTTGGAAGAAATCGCCAATTCCTTTCGGACGGAACTTTCACGGAGAATTAAGCACATGACAACGATAGTCACAGCAGGGGCTTTGGGTTTTGCGTTTGGTCTCGTAGCCCTTGTCGCCGTCTCTATAGTTACCAGTATTTTTCAAGTTTCCAATAGCATTACTTTTTAGTTCGCTCATGAGTTCCTTTGCCCAACATTTTACGCAGTTAGGCATTTACTTTTTAAGTGGGACCCTGTGTTTCTGCTTGTGTGGTTGTGGCGCTGAAAACGCATCGGAGGATCGGGACAATTCTTTAAATGAACATTCTCCCGTAAAGAGTAAGAAAGGTCGTCATGTTTTCGACGATGGTTCCGTTTACGATGGCGAACTCGTAGCCGGAAAACCTGAAGGGTATGGAGAGAGACGTTACATAAACGATGATGTTTACATCGGGAGTTTTCGCGAAGGCCTTCCCCATGGTCAGGGAACTTATAGATATAAATCCGATGCAAAGCTGTCTCGTTATGTCGGAGTTTGGCAAAATGGTAAGCGGAATGGTTACGGTTCACTTTATCTAACTGATGGCTCTGTCTTTGTCGGTGAATGGTCAGCTAACGTTATGGTTCATGGCGAATTTCGTGGTGTCGATGGTACTCTTCTCTCAGGAATCTGGCGTGGAGATTCACTTGAGCGGGGTAAAATGGGTCAAGCTGACGGGGCGATTTTCACGGGAATCTTTGATTCGGAAGGGCGTTATCTAGCCGGTTCGCTTCATGCGGCAAACGGGGATCACTTTGTGGGTTCATTTCTCAACGGGATATACGAAGGAAGTGGATCTTTAGTTAAGAGCGATGGAACAACTTACTTCGGTGCATTCAAGGAAGGGTTTTATTCAGGGGAAGGGATTCTGGAGGATTCCGAGGGCAGGCGTGATATCGGTAGTTTTCTCGACGGGAATCCGTCAGGTGAAGGTCAACAAGTGGTCTCAACCGGAACGGTGTACTCCGGCTATTGGAAGGACGGTTTACGTCATGGCAAAGGAAGTATCGATTTCGGTGACGGAACTTCCTACGTCGGAGAATTTCGGAACGGTTTGGCATACGACGGGCGATATGATTGGGGAGACGGTCGCGTGACTCGCTCTTATCAAGAACCAGACGGTCAGTGGCGAGACCGGGTTGAATAAAACCTCACTCTTTTCTGTGCAAATCTAGCATCAACTGATCCTTGCTCATCCCTTTCACTAGCACCCGTTTTCTTCGAGAAGCTTCTCCAGAAAGTAACACGATGTTCGCCTTTGGAATGCCCAAGCTCTTTGCTATAAAGCGAATCAATTCTTTGTTTGCTTTACCTTTTTCGGGCGGTGCCGCCACACGGACACGAATCGCTTCGCCTTCCAAATCGGAAAATTCCGTTTTGGAGGTACCTGGTATTACCTTGAACTCGAGTACGCATTTACTCATGTGATTCTGGCGAAGAGAGTTGCATTCGGGGTTGCCAACAAGCAAAACAATCACATCATTTCTGAAAACCCATAAGATTTATGTCCGATAACACTACCTTTCGGCTCAAGTTCTGGGGAACTAGGGGCAGCATTGCTTGCCCTGGCCCAGATACCGTTAAATACGGCGGCAATACCACCTGCTTTGAGGTCACTTGTGGTTCTCGCCGCATCATCATTGATGCGGGTACCGGGATTCGCACCCTTGGCAAGAAAATCATGTTGGAGGAAGGTAATATTCTGGATGCCGACATTTTCTTCACTCACACCCACATGGATCACATCCAAGGGTTGCCTTTCTTTGCTCCTCTATACAATCCAAAGAACAACGTTCGGCTTCATGCAGGTCATTTGCAACCACCATATGACCTGCAAGGTCTGATTGGCACAATGTTGATGAAGGATCCGATATTCCCAGTTCCCAGTTCTCTAATTGAGCAAGCATGCACCTTTAACGACTACAATTGTGGTCAAGTATTCGAGCTCGAGGAAGGTATCGTTATTAGAACCGGGAAACTAAACCATCCTAATGGCGCTTGCGGGTATCGCATCGAGTTTGCAGGTAAAGCCATAGCCATATGCACGGACACGGAACACTTTGAGGATGGTCTCGACCAAAGCGTGGTATCCCTTTCACATGATGCAGACATTATGGTCTATGACTCTGCCTACACCGAGGAAGAGTACGACAAGTTCAAAGGATGGGGGCACTCTACTTGGCAGGAAGCCGTCAAAGTGGCTCAAGCCGCAAATGTAAAACAGACTTTTCTATTCCATCACGATCCTTCGCATGACGATGCCAGGATGGATGCCATCGCGGAAGAGGTAGCCAAGATACAATCAGGTATTCGTCCCGCCATTGAGGGCGAGGAAATCGAAATCTGAGTCCGACGGTTTCTTTTACCTCGTGGAGGAACCTTGCCCTGTGGTTTTCGTGAGGTGTTAGCTACTGATTTGTTTGTTTGTTGAATGGCGTGGTATTTCTATCGAAGGCTGGTTTAGTTGCATTCTGATCGATACGCGACTCTTCTTGAGGAAAGATCATTGTTACGGAACCTGTTCCACCTCCTTGGATTATGCTTTGTCCAGGCTTTCTTGTAATAAACAGATTGCCTGCACTCGGGAGTCGGGCGTCGAGCCAATCGTTTGGAGCGAGGTATGCGTGACCCTTCCCATTAAGTGCTATGGTAGCCCTGCTGACTTCTAGTCCCGCTGCTCGAATGGTGCCGGTACCGTTTACGGTGGCGTTCAGATTGGCAAGAGGAGCTCCTTTTAGGATGATGTCCCCTGCGCCTTCTTGTATCACTTCGAGCGATTCCGCGGAAAACTGACGGAGGTCTAGCCTCCCGGGGCTTGCAGAGAATAGTTTGAGGTGCCCTGCATTAATTCCGGAACCACTGAGGTTGCCTGTTCCTGTGATGGCAATTTCTTTCAGGTCCTGAATGGATACGATTACCTCTACAGGGTAGACGCGCTGTGCGTTGATTCGCAGAAAGGGAAGTCGACGACCGAACTGCACACTGTTGTTGGCGTCGATGATAAGCGTCTTGTTCTCTACCCGAGTCCAGACTTGTTCAATAATTTCCTTGTCTGCGTAGACTGTGGCCTCCCTCAGTCTTCTTCCTTGGTGCAGAAAGACATCCACTTCTCCACGGACATCAATTTTATCGAATTTAAAGAGCAATCGCTTTTCGGAGGTAAGTTCACCCAAGCATTGTCCTGCAAGCAAGAGGAATAGGGGTGCTAGCCAAACAAGATACCTATTTTTCTTTGCCGCCATACTTCTTTGTTTTCCCGTACTTTAGTTTTTTTCGACGTTGGTAGCCGCCTGCTTGAGCTTTTCGAAGTTTTTCGGCTCCACCTCGCAGGAATTCGATTTGGTCTCTGAGCAGGGCGGCCTTCTCAAACTCCAATCGTTTGACAGCCTCCAACATTTCCTTTTCCAACTCCTTTATTAGCTCCTTTGCTTCGTTGTTCGAGATAGGTTCCGAAACAGCCAATAGGTTGTCCTCCGCTTTCTTCTCTCGCAGGCTTGGCTGCACGGGGCGTCGTATCCCTTTTGGGATAATCCCATGTTCTGCATTATAAGCCTTTTGCCTCTCACGGCGGTTATGCGAGACTTCCAAGGTTCGCCCGAGGGAGTTGGTGATTATGTCCGCGTAAAAGACCACCCTTCCTTTTTCATGCCGTGCTGCGCGACCCGCCGTTTGGGTGAGACTGGTTTCGCTCCTTAGAAAACCTTCCTTGTCTGCGTCAAGCACTACAACTAATGCCACTTCGGGCAAATCCAGACCTTCCCTCAAAAGATTCACTCCCACAAGGACGTCGAACTCGCCTGCCCTAAGGTTGCGGAGGATTTCGACTCTTTCAATGGCATCGATATCGGAGTGAAGGTACTCTACTCGTATCTCCCGGTCGCGAAGGTATTCGGCAAGATCTTCCGACATCCTCTTGGTGAGTGTTGTGACCAGTGTGCGATCACCGGTTTCAATAACTTTTTTGATTTCGCCTATACAGTCTTCCACTTGACCCTCGAGAGGTCGCACTTCCATAGTCGGGTCAAGAAGTCCCGTAGGCCGGATAAGTTGCTCAACGATCAAGGAGGAATGCTCAATCTCGAATTTTGCCGGCGTTGCGGAAGCATAGATGGTTTGACCTGTGACCTCGGCAAACTCCTCGGTTTTCAGAGGACGATTATCCAGTGCGGAAGGGAGGCGAAACCCATAGTCTACAAGTTTTTGCTTTCGTGAGAGATCTCCCTTCACCATGCCGCCGAGTTGCGGCAGGGTGACGTGACTCTCATCTAGGAAAAGAAGCATGTCGTCCGGGAAGAAGTCGATGAGACACCACGGTCGTTGACCTGGTTTGCGGCCGGATAGATGCCGTGAATAGTTTTCGATTCCATTGCAAAAGCCGATTTCTTGCAGCATCTCCAAGTCGTATTCCGTACGCATGCGTATCCGTTGCGCTTCCAGCAACAGGTTTTCCGATTCGAACCAAGCTACGCGTTCCTCGAGTTCTTGGCGAATAGCCGCAATGGCAACGCTTACTTTTTCTTTGGTTGTTACATACTGGTTGGCTGGATATACTCGGTAGCCTTCAAGCCTGTTTATCGTTTCCCCGGAGACAGGATCAAGTTCGCGGATGTTTTCCACTTCATCTCCCCAGAACTCAATTCGTAAGAGGTTTTGGGAGTACGCGGGGAAAATGTCGATCACGTCTCCTCTGACGCGGAAGTTTCCTGCCTTGAGTTCAACGTCGTTTCTCGCGTAGAGCCCCTCCACAAGTTTTTCCAGAAGCTTGTCGCGACCGAATTCCTCTCCTACGGAAACCTCAAACGAGAGTGCCCGAAAATCGTCGGGAGAACCGAGACCATAGATACATGATACGCTGGCGACGACTATGACGTCTCGTCGGCTAATTAGAGAACCGGTGGCAGCAAGTCTCAAACGCTCGATTTCCTCGTTTATGGAAGAATCCTTTTCTATGAAACTATCGGTAGAAGGGACATATGCCTCGGGTTGATAGTAGTCATAGTAGCTAACAAAGTATTCCACCGCATTGTGAGGAAAGAATGCCTTGAACTCCGAATAGAGCTGTGCCGCCAAGGTCTTGTTGTGAGAAATGATTAGAGCCGATCGTTGCAATTGCTCGATCACATTGGCCATCGTGAAGGTTTTACCCGAACCGGTTACCCCGAGAAGAGTCTGGTGTCTGTTGTTCGAGCGGACGGAATCGACGAGCTTGCGAATTGCCTCGGGTTGGTCGCCCTTAGGTTTGTAGTCGGCAACCAAGCGGAAATCCATGACTCTCAGCTCTTGGTTGCTCCGTTTTCAGGATAGTAATCGGTTTCACCTTCGGACTTACCAATTACCACCGCCGCGCAACTGTCGCCGAATACGTTTACTGCGGTGCGTGTCATATCCAAAATCCGATCCACAACATAAACGATGCCGATGCCTGTGGCGATGCTTGCCTCAGGGAAACCAACGGCATTAAGGATTACGATAATGGCCACTAAGCTAGCGGAGGGAATTCCCGCTACGCCGATTGAAGTTAGCAAGGCCATCAGTACAACTGAAAATTGGGTAACCAGTCCCATTTCGATGCCAAACAGCTGGGCGAGGAAAACAACGACTACGCATTCGAAAAGAGCGGTTCCATCCATATTTACGGTAGCTCCGAGAGGGAGGGTGAAGCTTGTTACCTTGTGCGAAACGCCTGCACGCTTTCGGGCACACTCCATAGTTAGCGGTAAGGTCGCAGAAGAGGACGCGGTGGAAAATGCCGTGAGTAGGGCAGGGGACATTGCGTAGAAATGTTTCCAAGGCTTTTCTCTTGCCACAAATTTGAGTAAAAGCGGTAGGATGAAGAAAGCGTGAATCGCCAATCCCAGCAGAACGGTGACGGCGAATTTGCCCATGACGCCGAACAGTTCCGTTCCCGTCGTCATTAAGGTAGGAGTCACCAGACCGAAGACTCCAAAGGGGGCGAACCCGATGATGAATTTAGTGATGGCGAGGATGGCTGCGTTGAAGCTTTCCCAAAAACGAGTCTGACTTTCGCGATGATTCTCCGGTAGCTTAGAGATAAAGAAACCCAGCAGCAGGCTAAAAAAGATGAGTCCAAGGAGTTGCCCTTCCGCAGCAGCAACGAAAAGATTGGAAGGAATCATTCTTTGGAAAATTTCGAGCACGCTTCGAAAACCATCGTTTGCGTTCTCCAAAGCTCCGGCAATTTCATCCTGATGCACTGCGGATTCTTGAGCTAGCATGGTTGCACGAAGCTCTGGCTCGACTTTACCGGGTTGGAGCAAGTTTACGCACAGCAAACCCGTAACTACCGCGAAAAAGCCGGAGGTGGCGTAAAAAGCGAGTGTTTTTCCCCCGAGTCTTCCGAAGTCTTTTTCACCTCCCACGTTTATGATCCCGCAGATGATGGATGTGGTGACAAGGGGCACCACGACCATTTTAAGCGCGTTCAGAAAGAGCGTTCCGAGATAACGCGTTCCGTACTCGAGATTATCAAACCAGACAGGTTTGTTTCCAACCCCTTCTGTCAAGTAGTTGGCGGTAATCCCTATCACAAAAGCCAATGAGAGTGCTATGAGAATTCTCCAATGAAGAGCCGGCTTATTCATGTCGATTTATTTAACCTTGGAAAAGAGATGTGAGCAAGTCGAGGTTCGCCGCAGTGGGATCGGAAATCACAAGGTGGGCTCCAGCCGCTTTCAGCTTTGTGGCCTCACGAGTGGTGGCAAGGCCAAGAGCCTTCATGTTTCCGCATCGAGCCGCTTCAATGCCATGGGTGCTGTCCTCCAGAACCACGCATCTCTCTGGCGGCAGACCCGTCAAGGCGGCGGACTTGAGGAAGACCTCCGGATCGGGTTTTCCCCGCGAAACATCTTCCGAGCAGACCGCTCCTTGAAAGAAGTCGCCTAGATCTAGGAGACGGAAGGCGAGTTCGAGATTTTCACGTTCCGTAGAAGTGCCCACTACGCAGGGAATTAAGACTGCCTTAAGTTCAAGGAGTAGTTCGCGAATCCCAGGGAGTGCTCGTAGTCCGTCGGACTTGACCAATTCACGATAAAGTTCTTCCTTTCGTCGTCCCAGTCTTTCGACTTCATCAAGGTCATTAGTCCAACCTAAGATTTGGGGAATGATTACGGCGTTCCGCTTGCCAAAACCTTGTTTGAAATGATTCTCTGGCAAAGGTTTTCCTATTTCATCCGCCAATATTTCCCAACTCCGCTCGTGCTGATTGGAAGAGTCGATGACCACACCGTCCCAATCGAAAATTGCTCCAAATGGCCGGGGTGTAGCAGAGGGAATCGTGTTTGTCGCTGTTATGCCCATTTGGCGTGAAGGGGCATTATTTTTCGTTTTCCCGGCTGGTCTCCTTGGTGCCGTTTGACCCTATCACCGATCTAATATTACCTATGAGTCGGTCGACGGCTCCCGGCTTTTTGACTTCTTCTGCTATATTTGTTTCCAGTTCGGTCGGTAGAAGGGTCGTGGGAGGCGTTTTTGGCGGTAAGACGCTTTCAGGGAGAAGTGGTCCTTGGAAAGGTTTTGTTTCGGTTAAGTTGGAGTCTGCGAATTCGGTTGCCGCTGAACGCTCTGCAAGAATCTGGTTTAGGAAATCCCGTGAGCGAGCCACTTCGGGATGGTCGAATCCGAGAATCCGTTCCTGTATTGCGAGAACTGTGGTGAAGCCCTCCAATGCTTTTTCCAGTCGCCCCGCAAGGAAATGAAGCTCGGAGAGTCTCGCTTCCGTCCGTAAGGTTAGGGGGTCCTCCTTGCCCAATACTCGCAACTCGGTTTCAAGAAGGCGCTCGCTTAGACCGAAGGCCTCTTCCGCTTTGTCGCTTTTCAGGTATATTTCGGCAAGGTCATTTTGAGCACGGAGCGTTTCCGGATGTTCGTCGCCTAGTTTTTCTTCCATGCGTCCATAAATCTTAATGAAGGTGGTTTCCGCATCGGAAAGATTTCCCGCCTCTTTTTGCAAATGAGCGATGGCCTTTATCGTATCAAAGGTTTCTGGGTGCATAGGCCCCAAAGCTTTTTCCTTGGCAGTCAATATTCTGTTGTAGTGGGACAGGGCTTGTTCGTTATTCCCTCTGGAGGCGACGATTTCGGCCAAGGCATCCATCGCCCCGAGAGTTTCCGGGTGTTCCTCTCCCAATATATTCTGCATACTGGAGACGGTTTCTACGGATAGGTTTTCAGCTTCGTCAAAGCGTTTAAGTGCTTGCAGGGCGTTTGCCAAGCGAGCAGCTCTTCTAAGGGTGTCGGGATGTTCCTCGCCAAGATGTATGCGTGAAATTTCCAGCGTGTTGCGGGCGAGACTTTCGGCTTGAGGCAGTTTCTCCCTCGCGAGATATATGGTGGCGAGATAACTCATGCAACGCAGGAGCTCCGGATCACCTTCCTTGCGTTGAAAAGACTTTAGCTGGGCTAGAGCAGTGGAGCACAGTTCTTCCGCTTCTTCATATCTCCCAATCCTACGGTATAGATTGGCAAGGTCGATACTTGCGCTAATAACTTGCGGATGGTTTTTTCCCAGAAGTTTCTTTCGCTGTTTAAGTAGTTTGGAAAAAAGAGGTTCGGCTTGAATGTGATTTCCTAGGGCGTCTTCCACTAGCGCCAATTCATTCATTGCGGAAAGGGTCGTGTCTTCGTCGGGATTTGGTAAACTCTTTAAAAGTGAAAGGGCTCGAGAGAGGTTCACTTTTGCTTCATAAAAAGCTCCGATTGAGCGATAGGTGGCTCCTAGCGTCAGGCGTACTTGAGCTTCGATCTCAGGTTCGCCCTTTAGTTCTCCTGCTCGGGTTGTTCCGTTGTCCAGCATGGTTTTAACCAGGCGGGTGTCCATGCCCTGAGAGTTTTCAGGTTCAATCGAGAGAAAAAGTTCTCGGACAAAAGCGGTTACAGCTTCAGTTTTGGATAATTCATCTTCTGTTTTTTGACGCTCTTTTTCTGTTTCGACTAGTGCTTCTTGGGCCAGGTTTCCTTGTACGAGAGCATAGGTGGCGAGGGCAAAACCAGTAAGTGCAACAACACTTGCCGTGGCGGCGATTCTAGCCGTTCGTCGATGTCGAGAATGCAGGTCGCGCTGTTTGAGGTCGTCTAGGCCTACCCCCAGCATACCGGCAATGATCTTCAGGTAAGCTCCATGTTCACCATCTTGGTCTCTTCGCAAGTCGGCAGCTGCAGGTTCGCTCGGTTCTTCCGTGATTTTCCCTTGCTCGCTCACTTTTCGGCGAGCAGCTACGGGTAGGCATTCTAGCTCGGGTTGACCGTCGCGCAAGGAAGCAAAAGGTTTTCCATCTAATATCAAACAGAGGATACGGTTTGCCCGTCCCATCGATTTGAAAACCCTGATTTCTTCATTTACCCAAAACGATTTTGCCGCGGCGGGTGAACACAAGACGATAAGGTGGCTGGAGTCCTTGAGAGCTTTCTGAATAGCCTCTCCAAGCTCGGCAGATCCTGCCAATTCATCTCGGTCCCGAAAAATAGGAAAAAGCCGGCCGGGAACGGGACCGAATTCGGTTTCCTTCCCTACCAAAGCTGAGGGCACTCGAAAGTTTTCCAGCGCTCGTCGCAGTTTTTGCGC
>JACNJI010000520.1 GCA_014382645.1 Verrucomicrobiota bacterium
ATCCAGCCACCGCTCAAGGAGTTTGCAGGTTTATCGAAATCCTCGGGGCGGAAGGCAAGTCCTGCGAGGATGCGTTTGGCTTTGGCTTCCAGGTTGTGCCCGTCTAGTTCGACGAATTTCTCCAGGGCTTCCAACCTTTCCGGAGAATGAGGTTCGGGGTGGTCACGGAGATTTTTTATTATTCCCTCCATGGTCGGAGAAATTGAAGTGGCTAATTCGACTACTGTTTCTCCTCTGGTCGGCGCGCTTTCTTGAGGGAGAAAGCCTATTCGCGTGCCACGTTCCAACTCTATTTTCCCATCGTCAGATTCGGTCTCTCCCAAGATAATCGAGAACAGCGTGGTTTTTCCCGTGCCGTTTGGACCCACGAGACCAAGTCGTTCGCCGCGCAAAAGGCGAAGGGAAATCTTGGTAAACAGGGTTTGAGGCCCGAAACCCTTACTGATTTTTGATACGGTTAGCATATTAGAGGGGCAGAGGTTCGATAAACCACGCATATAGGCAAAGCAAAAAACCTTTTATTTACGATCCCATGGACAGTTTCTATTGAAATTAGGTTTATTTCAGATTGGCTTTTAAATATTGAGATGAAAGACCTCGGTGAAGTCGATAACCTGTAGGCCGAATATCCGAAGAAGGGGTACATCCCGTGTTTGTTCGAAGATAAATACTCCGACAAAGTTCTAATTCTCTATCCGGCCACTATTTACAATATATCGTTCCTGTCTCTAAGCATGGAGGCCGAATCTCGAACTCCCTCAACGATACAAAACTATGAAAACCATTATCCATACTTTTTCCCTACTCCTGCTGATATTCGCCGTCATCACTCCGGCCTTTGCTGCAGGCAACGCAAAGAAGAAAAAGCCTTCGGGAGTATCCATCAAAGCGCCAAAGGGCGTTGAGTTGACAGCCGATCAGCAGACCAAGCTGAATGCCTTGAACAAGGAATTCGGCCCCCGATTCGCCGCCTGCCGCAAAGAAGCCTCAGGAATAATTACCGCAGACCAAAAGAAAGCCCGGCACCAGTTCCTCCATCGTCGAGCTGGTCGATTTGTTCCCCACCGCCTGCGATGCTACCGGATTGCCTATTCCCCAAGGGGTGCAAGGCAAGAGTCTCCTCCCCGTATTGGAAAACCCGAAGGCAACGGTCAAGGAAGCTGCCTTCTCCTTTGTTGGCAAGGGCACTTCGATGCGCACCTCGAAGTGGGCTTGCATGAAATATGGCGACGGCTCCGAGGAACTATACGATATGAAGAAGGATCCCAAGCAGTTCGTTAACTTGGCCAAATCCACTCAGCATGCCAAGGCGCTCACGTCCATTCGCAAGCAATTTCAAGCCGCCCGCAAGTAATACGGGTGGGGCCCCTTTGTTACTTCAGCGGAGTGATCTTTATATTGCGGTAGGCGACGGGTCCGTGGTCCCCTTGGAACATAATGGGTCCCTTGGCCATTTCCTTGCCGGTCAATCCTCCGGGTGTGGGCTTCGGTAGCTCCACCTTTTCCTGAATCACCTTGCCGTTGAGAACTACCTTCTCGACGTGGGCATTCTTGACCTTCTTGCCGTCCTTGTACTTTGGGGCATGGAAAACGATTTCGTACTTTTGCCATTCGCCGGGCTTTTTGCTGGCATTCATAGCGGGTGGTTTGGCCCCGTATATGGCTCCCATGTCGCCCATCCCGAGCTTGGTCCGCCCATGGCTGTCCAGTACTTGGATTTCGTATTCTCCATGAAGATAGATACCTGAGTTCGAACCCTTCGGCACCATGATCTCAAGTTCGATTCGAGCATCGCCGTAAGTGAAGGTGGAGTAGATGTCGAGGCTCTTGCCGGCGGTTTTTGACGGAGCGTTTACCATTTCGCCGGCGCCATCCTTAACAATTAATTCATTTGGGTTTTCGGGATGTACTGCGGCGACGCCGACTGACCAACAATCCTTATTCTTGCCTCGAGGCTTTGTCTTCCAGTCATCAAGATCCTTGCCATTGAAGGGCGAAGCGGCTTGGGAATGGGAGATCAAGATTAGCGAACCGATGAACGCCCTTAGTAAAAGTCGGATTTTTTTCATATTGTCGGTGAAGTTAATGTAGATGTAATTCACGGAATCTTGGAATGCGGCGATCCGCTTGTCGATTCCTCACTTGCGTTTAATGATTAATCATTTTGGCAGACTGAATGATTTTTTCGGTTCTATCCCACTTGCCAAGTGAGTGCAGGCAATTAGGATCGATTATTATGAAAGCACTTCTTCTCGTCTCCCCGAAAACCTTCCTCCTCGCCATTCTGGCCTTTTCTATAGCTTCCGTTGCACCTGCAGTCGAGATACCGAAGTGGGTCGACCTTTTCAACGGCAAGGACCTCGCCGGGTGGGTCGACGTCAACACTTCGCCCGACACGTGGTACGTCAAGGACGGCATGCTGATCTGCAAGGGGAAGCCCATCGGCGTGATGCGGAGTGAGAAACAGTACGAGAACTTTTTGTTGCACGTCGAGTGGCGGCACATGGAACCGGGGGGTAATTCCGGCATCTTTGCTTGGAGCGACGCCATCCCTTTCGGCAACCGGTTGCCCAAGGGCTTGGAGATCCAGATGCTCGAACTCGATTGGGTCAAACTGCACACCCGCAAGGGCAAAGCTCCTCCTCCCATCGCTTACGTCCATGGCGAGCTCTTCGGGGCGGGTGGTCTCAAGGCGACTCCCGACAACCCGCGTGGCAGTCGGAGTAAGTCCCTCGAGAACCGTTGCAAGGGGAGGGGAGAGTGGAATGTTTACGACGTCGTCTGCGTGGACGGCGTGGTCAAGCTCTCGGTAAACGGCAAGTTCGTCAACGGCATCCGCAACGTAGAGTACAAGAAAGGCTACCTTTGCCTTGAGTCGGAAGGAGCCGAGATCCACTTTCGCAACCTGAAGATCATGGAACTTCCTCCGGGGATTACCTCCCCCGAGCAAACCGCTCCCTTGGTGAAGTGACTTTTCGGACTGTCCTGACCATTCCCTTCTGTTTCTTGCCGCTCGTCCTTGCGGCGTCAGACGAGAATGGTTCCCGATCGCCCAACGTTGTCTTTTCCTAGCCGACGACCTCGCATCCACGGATCGAAGAGCATCCTAACGCCTCGCCGACCGGTTGACTGGGCGAGCCTAAGATTTTGGTTTTTTGGGGGGCGGGACCTATGCTTCCGCCGGAAATGAATTTTGCCGGAGTATAAATTTTTTTTCGGTCGGGCTTTCCTTTGCTCACGGCGGATGCCCAACGTAATATACGCTTACTAACCGCGGCAGAGTTCCATCGCATATGAGCTATGCCGAGGTGGCACCAAGTAAGTGACTCGTAGTCGGTTGAAACCAGTGATACTTCCTCCGGCACCTTGATGCCGCGCTGCAGCAGAAACTGCATGGCGGCGATCAAACGAGGTTCTTCATCGATGATCATCGCAGTGGGCGGTGTTGTACGAAAGAGCGCCTCTAGTAAATGTAAGAATCCCTCGGGAGTATCTTCCCAGTCCGGGAGGTTGAAGTCACCCGTTTTTATGCCGTTGGACTCCAGTTCTTCAAGGAAAGCGCGTTCGCATCTGCCGGGCGAGGGCTTTCTGCGTGGACTCAAAGTGATCAGCGTAATTCGTCTATGACCTAGATCAATTAGGGATCGGGTGGCAGCCTTGAATGCCGGAAGTTTGTCGGGTCCCGCACTAGCTATGCGATGGTCGCCTTTTCTGCCGAAAAGAGCCATGCAGGGAACGGACTGTTCGGCGAACCATTCCAACAGTTTGTATGAACCCGCTGACACGATCCATGCATCTGCAGGGTTCTCCGTGATGTGGTTAGTTATCCGACCGACGTCGTGCTGAAGCTCGACTTGTGATTTTTGGGCGAAAAATGACACATGACCCACTGCTTCCAGGTCGCTCCGAATCTGGTGGACCAGATTGTCCGTTTGGACATGGTGATTCATCGGTGGATCGTGGGGGAGAATGCAAACCCTCAAGCCTTTGCTGATTGAACTGGATTTAACTATCTCGCGGCTTCGACCTTTTCCTCTTGAGACCAGCAAACCTTTTTTTTCGAGTTGTAGGATGGCGGAACGAATGGTCGGAGGCGAGACATCGAGTTCTTCGGCCAATCGCTCCACGCCAGGTAACTTTCTGACCCAACGCCCCGTACGAAATCCTTCTCGCAAGTGAATTTCCGTTTGTTCCGAAAGGGTTAATCGAGCCAGCGGTTTCATTGCTTTAACTACTCAATATATGTCACTAGTTTGGGTCAATGTAAATGTTCTCTATCAGTTGACGAAAACGTTTGATTGGATACTTTCACTAAAATGAAATTTAATCTAAGCTTTTCCCTCATCCTTTGTTTTTTCTGGGTTTCCCTCTTGGGCTCCTCTTTAGTTGCCGTTTCGAGCAAAGTCGCTGTTCCCCAGACAGTTATGGTTGGTAATCCCGGTAATACTGCGGACTCTACTGGTTTCGGTAATGTTGACTACACATTTAAGATTGGTAAATACGAGGTCACCAATGCTGAGTATTCCGAGTTCCTCAATGCGGTAGCTAAAATCGACATTTACCAACTTTATGATCCTCGAATGGCCGGAGCACTCGGTAGTATCAGGCGGTCTGGCTTTTCTGGTGAGTACGTCTACGAGACCAAAGCTAACGGCGGAAAGAAACCGGTGAGTTACGTAACTTGGGAATCGTGTGTCAGATATGTCAACTGGTTGACGAATGGTTGCGGCAAAGGGGGTACGGAAAGTGGTTCCTATACGATAGCAGGTCAGAGCTTTACCCCTCCTAGCCATGCCGCTCTTGCTGTCGGAAAGGCGACCAAATGGGCGATTGCCAGCGAGGACGAATGGTACAAAGCCGCCTACTACGATCCCTCTAAAGACGACATCGGCGGTTACTGGCCTTATGCCATGAAAGGTCGATTTTCACCGGAGTGCAACATCAACACCAGCTCGATCTCCGAAGTAGGTTCTTTCCCCGATGCCTTCAGTCCCTACGGCACCTTCGACCAGAACGGTAACCTTTGGGAATATAACGATGCGATGAACGGCAACAAGGTGGGGCTTCGAGGAGGATCTTTTTTCCACAATGATCATGATGCCTACCTTCGTTCATCCGCTCGCTACGACGTGCTTAGCGCAAAGTGGCCTAACTATGGTTTTCGAGTAGTCGCTCTCGGTTCCGGCCCGTCAGTGCCTTCACCTACGCCCAAAGTGATAACTCCCGCTCGAACTTCCCCTGTTCCAATCCCAAAGGCTGATGCGCCAATTCCAGCTCCTGCCCCGGTTCCGACCCCTAAAGTATCACCCCTGCCTATCCCGGTGCCCAAGTCGACTTCCTCCAGTCCCAAGGGAACGATCTTTTACGTTAGCCAGTCTGAGGGAAATGACGACTCGAGTGGGAAGGCGATGGCCGTTTCGGGGACTTCAGGACCTTGGAAAACCTTGGCCCGCGCATCAACCGAATACCAACCCGGAGACTCGATTCTATTGAAACGGGGAGATACTTGGAACGAGCAACTTGCCCCCAAGGGGAGCGGGACTCCGGACCAACCGATTATCATTGGTTCCTATGGCGAGGGTGCCAAACCTGTTATCGATCGAGAGGATTACACCAAGGATTTGTTTGGCATTCATTTGGCCGATCAGGGCGGTTACAAGATTCTTGGCATAGAATTCAACCGCTGCATGACGGGTATTTACGGAGAATATCCTGATGGTTGCCCAACCAAGAAATTCATTTGGATCGAGGACTGCTATTTTCACGACTCGCTTCTTTATCAGCATTACGAAGACTACCCCAAGCGCAAGATTGGCCTAGGCATTTGCTTCTTTTCCTACGAGCGAGACAAGAGAGTTGTCCTCTCGGACATCACGATAAGGAATTGCATTTTCAGGAGATTGGCGTCGGGCATATGGACCAACAGTCCCGATAACTTCAATAAGAACGCCTCTTACGTATACAACTTTAGGAATATGACAATCGAGGACTGCCTTTTCGAGGAAGGCTATCAATGGCAGCAGGGTATACGGGGTGTTGACACGGGTGTGATGCGGAACTGCGTCACACATGACATTGGCCGAAACTTTCGCTCTTTCAACGGGGTTGCCGGTTCGATGTTCTTTCGGTGCAAGGACTGGGTGTTTGAGGACAGCGAATGGGGGTTTGTTTCAATTGGTCTTGGCAGCGGCGACGGCGAAGCTTTCGATTTTGAGGGTAACTGCGACAACATGACTATGCGCAACTGTCTTTTCCACGATACCGATGGCCCTGGATTTCTTCTTTGCTGTTATGCATCGGATGGGCATGCCCACTCTGGAATCGTTATGGAAAATTGCGTCATCAACGGAAAGTCGAAGCGCCCGATCGGGTTGCCTCGATGCGCAATCGTCAATACGACCGACTGGAATGAGTCGATGTGGAAAAACTGCAGGTTTTATCTTTCCAAAGGAGAAGCATTGATGAGAGTTATGGACCCTGAAAAAGATAAGAAAACCTCTTTCGTTAATTGCTTGTTCAAGGATCTTAAGAATGCTTGTAGTTCGAATGAATTACAGTCCACTATGAGTACGGGTATCAAGGTCGAGAGTGCCAGTTCAAGTGCGGCTTGGCAGGCTGAAGCCTCCTCCGAGCAGTGGATGCAACTCGAGTTCGAGAGGGCTACCAAGATCAATGAATTTAAAATCAGTGAAGACTCCGGTTCCTCGGTTACCCGCTACTTTATTGAATATTGGGACGACAAGACCTCAAACTGGCTAAGCTGTTTTAACGGTAGGGAAATAGGCGTTGATTTTGTCGCTCCAATTGTTAGTCGGGTCACGACGAAAGCACGGTTGCGGATTATGAATACTAAAAGTGGCAAATCCAAGATTACTGAATTTACCGCTTACAACGATACGACGGGCTTTACTACTTTCAACGATCCGACAGGAGTGGCAGCGGTGAGGATCACCGGGAAATAATGGCCACGGCACATTCACATCACTAAAATAGATAAAGCATATGACCGATCAGAAGAAAGATTCCGACAAACCCGCAGCGAGCGATAACGACGTTAAGGCAATTGAGCGTCTGCGTGACGCTAACAAACGGATTGTTGCCGAGTTGGGAAAAGTAATCATTGGCCAGACCGATGTGATCGATGAACTGATGATCGCTATATTTGCTCGCGGTCACTGCCTTTTAGTGGGAGTGCCCGGATTGGCCAAGACCCTACTTGTCAGCACCTTGTCACGCGCTCTCTCACTCAGTTTCAACCGTATTCAGTTCACCCCGGACTTAATGCCCTCGGACATAACCGGAACCGAGATCTTGGCTGACGATCCGGAGAGCGGCGAACGAAAGTTCAAGTTCCTTCGGGGGCCGGTTTTTGCTAATATCGTGCTGGCTGACGAGATTAACCGAACTCCTCCGAAGACTCAGGCTGCCTTGCTTGAAGCGATGCAGGAAAAGAAGGTCTCGGCCGGCGGTGAGTCTTTTACCTTGGAGGAACCGTTTTTTGTTTTGGCTACTCAGAACCCACTCGAGCAGGAAGGTACCTATCCACTGCCGGAGGCGCAACTCGATCGCTTTCTGTTCAACATCATCGTCGATTATCCGAACCGTACCGAGGAGATCGATATGATGAAGCGTATATCGGGGGATTTCGAGAGCAACTTGGACACGGTTATGGATCGCGACGAGATCATCGCTCTTCAAGATACCGTACGGAGAATTCCGGTGGCCGACCATATATTTGAGTATGCATCTACGCTTGTACGCGCAACTCGGCCGGATGATGAAGAGGCTCCCGAATTTATTCGTGAGTGGCTTTCATATGGGGCAGGGCCTCGCGCCAGTCTCTACTTGATCACGGCGGGCAAAGCGCGGGCAGCTTTGCGAGGTCGTTTGCACATGGCAATCGAGGACGTACAGGCCTTGGCCCCTGCAATCCTTCGTCACCGCATTATTTTGAATTTCGCTGCCCGTTCCGAAGGCATGACCAGCGACGACGTGATCCGAAAGCTACTGGATACGATTCCTGCAGACGAAAACCTCTATGAAGCCCAAGCCCGCTAAACACGGGCTCAAATACCTTGACCCGGACGTCTTGCAAAAAATCAGCTCTCTTGAGCTGGTTGCGCGCGAGGCGGTTGAGGGCATGCGGGTGGGGGCTCACAGGAGCCCGTCCAAGGGTTTGAGCTCCGAGTTCGCCTACCATCGTCCCTATGTAACCGGCGACTCTCCAAGGCATGTGGACTGGCGGTTGTATGCCCGTACCGGTCGTTATTATACTAAGCAGTACATTGCCGAGACTGACTTTACTGCCAATATTCTGCTGGATGCGAGTTCGTCCATGCAATATGGCTCCGGCGAATTGAGCAAGTTGGAGTACGCCAAACATATAACTGCCAGCTTGGCGCACTTGATCGTGAGTCAACGCGACATGGCCGGAATGGCAATATTCGACTCTGAGTTGCGACAGTACCTCGAGCCTTCAAGCAGGTTGTCCATCGTACGCGACATCGCCGTCGAGTTGGAAAAGGTAGATGGTGAACCGCGAACGAACATCGCTACCATACTTCATGAGTTTGCCGAGCGTATCAAGCGTCGCGGATTCGTTATCTTGATCTCTGATTTGTTGGACAACGTGGACGACTTTGTGAAGGGGCTCAATCATCTTCAGTTTCATGGCCACAACGTCATCGTGTTTCACACACTGGATCCTTACGAGTTGACCTTCCCTTTTGACGGCACATGCAGATTCAAGGGGCTCGAAGTTGATGAGGAACTCGTGACTAGGCCAAAACGGGTGCGTGAAGCATACATGGAGGAGTTGGATCTTTATCTTAAGAAAATCCGAGATGCCTGTCGTAGGACTAACGTCGACTACGTACTGGTTGATACATCTCGCCCACTGCAGGAGGTACTTACTGCCTACCTCATGAAAAGGACACAGAGCTTATAATGCCGTTATTCATGATTCCTAGTCGAAGGTCACTCGCCTTTGTTGTCGGTTGTCGGATCGTCACCGTACTTCTTTTGCTGCCGTCGGTTCTGGGGGCTGGCATAGTGGAGACGGTGTCTGGGAAAATTGAGGGCAAAATCAGCTTTCTCTCGAATGCCGTTAAAGTGGGTGAACAGCAGGTCGCCTCGAAGGATATTCTTTATTTATATTCCGAGAATTCTTCCCCGCCAGTCTCGTCCCCTGAATTAGCGCTTTTTAGGAATGGAGAGGTAGTCGTCGGTGGTATCGTTGCCGGGTCGGACAAACAGGTCGATCTGCGTTGCAAATGGTTTGGTCGGAAATCGTTCGATCTTAAAAAGCTATCAGTTTTACAATTTATATCAGATGAGTCGTTAGCCGATGGAGCGAATGAAACGCTGTATCGCAAGGAAGGCCAACCGATTCCCGGCGCACTGGTATGGATCGACGAGGGAACCATCGGACTGGACAGTCCATTTGGCGCCTTAAAGCTCATTCGTTCAGGGTTAGTGCGTTACGTTCTAGATAAGAATCCTTCCTTGCCCTTGGTCGGCGACGAAGTCATGGGCGACGAAATCGGCTTGAGCGATGGCAATGTCTTTCGCGGGAGGCTACATTTTGACGAGGGCAAAGTTAGGCTTACGCATCCTGTTGTTGGCGAGATGACTTTTCCTGTGAGCGTTGTTCGCTTCATTGTGCGGCACCGTCCGACAATGGTCGAGATCAACCTTCTTAAACGCGAGCGTATCGATGCCGGAGGAGGCATATTGGCGAAGGGAAAACAGTTTTCCTACACTGAGGAACCGGGAACCGGATTTATTCGTTCTACTCGAATTGAACCTCAAACCAAGACTCGTTACGCTCAACCCGAACGCTCGGGTGGCAAGCTACTTTTTCGCACGACCCTTTGTCCTTTGAAATCCGCCCGTGGCATGACTCGCTTCACCATGTCGGTAGGTTCTAAGACAGTTCTGGAGCGTACTGTCTCTCCCTCGGAACTCCCGCAGTCGGTTGAAGTGCAGTTGCCCGAAGGAGAAGATTTCGTGGTCGAAGTGGATTTTGGCCCTCTCCTCCGTTTCCCATGCGGCGTCATCTTGCGGGATGCTCATCTGGTAGTCGCGAAATAAGATGCAATTTCTGAATCCATGGCTTTTGATTGGCATTGCCGGTATCTCCATACCGATCGCCATTCACCTGATGAATCGATTCCGTCATCGAGACGTCGACTGGGCTGCCATGGAGTTGTTGCGTAAGGTTCTGGTGGTTCGCTCAAGACGCATACGACTGGAAGATTTACTTCTCTTGCTTTTGCGCTGCTTGATCATCGCATTACTCGCGCTTTCCATCGCTCGGCCGGTCTTGTCGCCCGAAGGAGGAACGTCTCGAGCTGACGTCGGCGTCGTCATTGCCATAGACGCCTCATTCAGCATGGGGCACAAGCCGGGCGTATATTCCCGATTTGATCGCGCCGTGGAACGTGTCCAAGAAATACTCAATACATTGAACCCCGGAGACCCAGTGACTTTGGTTCTACTGGGTGATCGCCCAAGGGTGCTTTTTCGGAACTCCGGTTACGAAGCGGATCGATTGTCCGCTATATTGGAAAAGTCGGAACCCTTGGCCGAACGGCTCAACCTCGAACTTTGCTTAAGTGAAATAGAAAAACTGGTGGGAGAGATCAAGGCACCCGCTCGCGAATGCTATTTTGTAACGGATGCTCAGACTCTTACTTGGGGCAAGCTTTCCGAACCATCTATTGCCTCCCTTGAGCGGATTGCACTGGAGGGACGCATCTTCTATCTTCCGGTGGCCGATCGCCAATCCGAGAATCTGGCCATTACGAGTTTGGTACAAGGGTCGGGCATAGTACGCAAAGGATCATTGGCTCGCTATGTCGTTGATGTGACCAACAGTGGAGGAGAGACCAGAAAACAAGTGCCTGTTACTCTTTATCTTGGTGATGAAGTCATCGACCAACGTGTCGTATCCGAGATCGGACCCGGGGATACCGAGTCGATTCCAATGTTCGTTCGTTTCAACGAACAAGGAACGCTCCGCTTGACTGCCCGCATAGGCGAAGATGACTTGGCTATCGACAACGCCCGCTTCGTTGTGGTCAACGTGCGTTCACAGATACGAGTTCTCTGCGTCGAGGGTTCGCCCTCGAAGGGTTCGGATTCCGAAACCTATTTTCTTTTATCGGCTTTGGTCCCGAGGCGAACGCTGGTTGGAGATGAGGATGCGCCTATTGTGGTTGACCAGGTCAGTTGGCTGGATCTTTCCGGGCGGCGGTTATCTGATTACGACGTCGTGATGTTGGTCGACGTGCCGCAATTGCCCGAGGCTCAAGTAACTGCCATCGGGCAGTTCGTAAGTGTCGGAGGAGGGTTGGTGACGTTTCTTGGTCCTAACGTCCTGCCTGAAACGTTCAACGAAAGTATGGTCTTTGAAGACCAGCCGCTCCATCCGGGAATACTTCTCGACGCGCGCGGCGATCAGTCCGATCGCTCGGTCGGTAGTGCCCTAGAGCCAGTCGTAGGGCATCCCTTGGCATTTGGGCTTTCAGGTTTGCCCGAAGAGGTCTTGGGAGAGACTCGAATATTTCGCTACTTCCCTTTGGAATTGTCTTCCGGTAGTCGCTCCGTGGTGACTGTCGGAAAAGGTCCCAACGACATTCTGGTGGCGGAGAAGTCTCTTGGTCGAGGAAACGTCGTGTTGTTTACCAGCACCGCAAATCGAGACTGGACCGACATGGTCATTCACCCCTCCTATCCAATATTGCTCCATGAGACGATCGCCCATCTTGGACGCCGTGATTTTGAGAGACCCCTTGTCGTCGGTTCGCCTTTGGTCCTGCCCTTGCCTTTACCCATTAATGCCCCCGCTCCAGAGAAAGTTGTTTGTCAGGCACCCGAGGATCACCGGATAACCGTTAAGTCCGTACGTCGCGATGGTCAGATATTAGCTAATTTCGGCGCGACGGAATACGCCGGCTTTTATGATATCTTTTACGATTCTGAAAACTCTTTTCCTGTTGCCGTGAGCGTCGACGCCGGAGAGTCCGATTCCCGTTGCTTGGCGGATCGGGCCCTTGCCGAAGCATTACAGGGCACTGAGTTTAAGATTGTGGAACTTGCAGACGACTTGGGTGTGATCCTCCGCGAAGGTCGAATCGGCCGAGAAATCTGGAAGGAAATCCTTTTGACCGCACTCTTGCTTTTACTTGTCGAAGCCTACCTTTCTCATCGTTTCACTCGTGTCGTTTCCGGAAAAAAGAACTCTGACTTCGTGGCTGGTTTGAAAAATGCAACCAAGAGGAGTCGAATCTAACATGCTTACCTTGTTGGCAGCCGAATCAACCGGAGGTTTCTATTTTCGCGAAGGACCTTTCCCTATTCTTCTAGTCCTTGGTGTCTTCGTCCCTCTTGCGGTGTTGTATGCGGTTTTTCTTTATCGGAGACAAACGGAGCTCTCCTCAGGACATCGTCTCGTCCTCGGCGTTTTGCGCGCTATCGTTTATAGTTTGATTATCCTGCTGCTGCTTGCCCCGGTGGTCGACCAGACGAAGAAAATCTTGATACCAAACAATGTCCTAGTGCTACTTGACGTTTCCGAAAGTATGTCGATTGAGGATCGTCGCAGCAGACCGGATGAATTGGCTGAATCCGCTGCAGCTTTAGGCAAGATTCCACTCGGCGAACTAGATCGGTATGCAGCTGCGGAGCTTCCTGACGACATTCGTTCAAGCGTTGAAAAGGTATCACGGCTAGACCTGGCAAAAGGTATCCTCGGTTTATCTGAGTTGGAGATTCTCCGCACCTCTACCGAGAGCAGCCATGTTACAGGTTATACCTTTGGGGAAAATCTTGCATCTGACATGAGCCCCGAAAATTCTTCGCCATGGTTTGACGCTGCTCTGCCTTCCGCAAAGTCTACGCGCTTAGGTGACGGTCTGAGAGAGGCAGTCGATCGTCACGGTGGGCAGAAAATCACCGGAGTAGTTGTCTTAAGTGACGGCGCTTCCAATGAGGGTGTCGATGCGGTGGATGCGGCTCTTCGATTGGGCGACCAATCCATCCCCGTCCACACCATCGGACTAGGTCTGACTAAGCCGGAGGACGTGCGAATCCTGACTGTGCGGGTTCCTGATACCGTTTTCTATAAGGATAAGGTTCCTGTCAGTGTCGGTATCCTTTCCCATGGTTTTCAAGGACGGGTGGTCACTGTTGATTTGACCATCGATGGAGACTTGGTCGCCAGCAGAAAAACGGCTCTAAGGGGAGACGAGGCTGTCGAAGAGCTTTCTTTTATAGCCGACCAAAAGGTGGGACAGTCTAAATTTGTCGTTACGGCTACCGTGCTTCCCGGAGACGTGGCCCCGGAAAACAATCGATATGAACGAAGTATTTCAATCATCGATGAGAAGATAAAAATTCTCTACATCGAGGGCGAACCTCGTTGGGAGTTTCGTTACCTGCGAGCTGTGCTTCTTCGGGATGATCGATTGGACGTGAAATTTCTCATGACGGAAGGAGACCCGGAGCTTGCTCGGGCGTCGCCTCGACATCTTGAAGTTTTCCCGGAGGATGGCGCCGAAACATTTCAGTACGACTTGGTTATTTTGGGAGATGTTCCTGCAGACTACTTCACGCAGTCTCATCTCGAGCGGATTGAGGAACTTGTTCTTAAGCGCGGCGCTTCCTTCCTTATGCTGGCGGGTCGTAAATATGCTCCTGCGAGCTATCGAGACTCTCCCATCGCATCTCTTTTGCCCGTTAAGATCGGCAATGACGGATATGACCGCCTCGGTCCCTTGCTTTATCCGGTTCCCACTTCTTCAGGAATGAAGAACCTGATTGCTAAGTTCAGTCCCTCCGAGCAGGTGACACGAGAGACATGGGCCCGAGCTAAGCCGCTTTACGGTGTGCCCAACTTGGATGGAGTAAAACGGGGAGCCGCAGACAATATTTTGGTTACTCTCTCCGACGTCGACCAACGCAGTAAGCCTTATCCGTTGGTTGTCTGGCAGCGTTACGGCACGGGCAAATCGCTTTACGTCGGTTCCGACCAACTCTGGCGCCTTCGTTTTAAACATGGCGACGAGTTTCATGTCCACTTCTGGAAACAATCCATACACTTCCTGACCTTGTCTCGTTTGCTGGGTGAGAATAAGCGCATTCGGTTGGAGACGGAGCGGGACAGCTATCGTGCCGGCGAGAGAGCCAATGTTTTTGCCAACGTTCTCGATGAAAGCTTTGAACCAATCTCCGCTCCTTCCTACGATGTGTTGGTTGAATCACCGGGACAGGCCGAACCCTCGGGCCTTTCACTGCTGGCTATTCCGGGGTCACCTGGCCTCTACCAGGGTTCTTACGTTACAGGTAAAGCAGGTTCTTATCTCTTGAAGTCGGTTTTGGCTGATTCGAAATTCGCCAACACTGCATCCTTTCAAGCCGTTGGAGCCAGTCGGGAAATGCTTGAGTCGGCCATGCAGGAGCAGACACTGCGTAAGATCTCCGAACTTTCAGGCGGCGAGTATCTGGAACTGAGTGACTTGAAGAAACTGCCCGAGTTGCTCAAGGGGGAAGTCCGAACAACGAGCGTCTCCAAGGAGATTTCACTTTGGGACCGGTGGTACGTGTTCGCTTTATTATTACTATTCCTGTCAATCGAATGGTTCGTCAGGCGCCAAAACGATGCTGCGTAAAAGTTAAAATGGATCAATCAGACGATAGTCGAATCCAAGGCAAACTGCTCTCCCTCTGGCATCGGGAGCGGCGGCTTCTACATGTCAAAGGAATTTGTTTGGCAATGCTTCTGATCGTGGGTTTGGTCCTTTTCGATCTCCTTTTGGACTGGCTTCTCGAACTCCCGGGCTGGATGCGTCTCGCTTTGCTTTGCTTAAACATCGGTTCACTTTGTTGGCTCGCTTATCGTCACTGGTGGATGCATTTACGTAGTTTTGATCCGCTTCGGATGTCTCTCGCCGTCGAACGCCTGCATCCTAAGCTTAACAGTCTGCTGGTGACCTACCTGCAACTTCAGGCATCGGGCAAGGACTCACGGGCCGTATCGCGAGAGCTCATCACTGCTCTGCGTAAGCAGGCTATCGATGCCGCGGTACCGCTTGATTTTCGCGGAGTCGTCGATTTTCGTCGTTTGAGAAAACCGGCGTTGGCGGCAGTTGCAGTACTCTTGCTGTTTTTGGTCAGTACGATTTTCATCGGCCCCTTCTATCGTGTGCTGGCATACCGAATGTCCGACTTTTCTACTGACCTCGGCTATCCTACGCGTACTCATATCGACTCGGTTACCCCTCGGCATCTTAAGGTTCGCCGAGGTGATCCAATTGAACTGGCGATTCAGGTCGCACTGGATAGCGAAGTTCCTGTCTTGGCTCTTCTTGAAATAAGTCACGAGGATGGCCCTTGGGAGACTGTCGACGTAGCCAATGACGGAAAGGGTATCTTCGCCCATCGCCTTAGCCGGTGCACTCGTAGTTTTGTATTTCGTTTTCGCGCAGGGGACGCCAAGACGAAAGCGTACGAGATCGACGTGGTCCCTCCGACACAGATCGTCGAATCCCTAGTCACCCTACGTTTTCCCGAATGCACCGGAAAGAGACCGAGGG
>JACNJI010000044.1 GCA_014382645.1 Verrucomicrobiota bacterium
GACTTCCTCTCGGCGAAAGTAAAACCCTTCGGTTTGACGACTTCTCTTTCACCGAGGGAGACTTTGTCTTCAATCTCTACGAGGGGGAGCTTACCGTTGCTTTTCCCGAGAGTGGGGAAGCCTTTGGCGTGCAACTCGCTCCTACTGATGCAGTCCTTCCTCTGCAAGGCGTCGTTTTTCGTAACTTTTCCTACACGGGAGTGGTCGAACCTTTCCGCGAACCCTACCTGTCTTTTCCGCAAAGAATTAAGGGTGACAGCATCATTCTTGGAGAGGAATCGCTCGTCTCCAACGTTGCGTTGTCGTTTCACCTCCTTGACCTGAGCAAGGGGTTCGTTGATTCGTTGGCTTTCACTTTCGACGGTTCCGTCTACGAACTGAATCCTGCCAAGATCACCATTGAGCAATTCGAGAATGGAAGCGTGTCCATCGACCTTAATGCTACCACCTTCCATATTCCCGACCTTCCCGTAAAAGTGGAAGGTGTTAGGGGCGAAATCACCCTCTCAGCCATTGATCCCCTTTCGACTTCAGGTTTTCAAGAATTGTGTTTCGACGCCGTTCACTACGGGGATAGCGAGGAAGCTCTCGTTTCCGATGTTGCGTTGTCGTTTCACCTCCTTGACCTAAGCAAGGCTATGGTTGATTCGTTGGCTTTCACTTTCGACGATTCCTCCTACGAACTGAATCCTGCCAAGATCACCATTGAGCAATTCGAGAATAGGAGCGTGTCCATCGACATTAACGCTTCCACCTTCAATGTACCCGATCTCTCCGTAAAAGCGGAAGGTATTAGGAGCACAATTACTCTCTCTTCCCTTGATCCAGTTGTTACTGCGGGTTCTCAAGAATTGCGTTTCGACGCTATTCGCTATGGAGACCTTTCCCTCCTCGACGTTCGCCTCCTGTTTTCTCTCGAAGCCAATGGAACCTTCGCACTCCATGACGGGAATGCCAGCTTATTTGGCGGCGAAGTCGTTTTCGAACCGACTCGCTTTAAGTTGGAGGACAAAGAAAAGAAATTGGCCATTCGCTTGCGTGACGTCGACGGCAGTCGAGTTGTCGCTCTCCTCAAGAAGTTCGACGGTGAAATCGAAGGAAAATTCTCAGGGCTGATCCCTCTGAGCAATCGAGACGGAGCATGGGATTACGTCGGAGGTTATCTCGAACTTAATCCGGGGACTCCCGGCCGTCTTCGCTACCGTTCGGATGGCATTCTTACTTCCGACATGAAACCGGGGTCAGCCGAATTCAAACGATTGCGGCAAGTTGAGGTGGCGCTTAAGGACTTGGACGTGAAATATCTTCGGCTTGATTTTCTGCTTGAAGATGAGCAGAGGCGAATCTTGGGCGACGTTCAAGGCAAATCTCAGATCGATAAAAAAACGACTATAAACCTTGATTACCGTCCCAAGATTCTTGCCGGATTCGATGAACTTCTTCAATTGGACTCCAAGGCTTTCGGGCTGGATTGAACAACATTCTGTTTTTTTCCAAAATCCAGTTGCGCGGAAGCCTCTTCCACGAGTAAGTTTTATTCCATGCTATCAACTACGCGATTGTCTTTCATTTTTGCTGTCCTCGCATTCGTGGGTTGCACGACCATTAAGACTGAACACCACATTACCCTCGACCACAACATCACCATCAAGATCGAAAAGGAAGTGAACAGTTTCTTGGACGACCTTTATGGGGATTTAGATACTGAGGAAAACAATGCCGAAAACGGCAAAAAACCGGAGTGAGACCATGAGACAAGTCCTAGAATTAATTTATTTTGCTGCATGCCTGCTAATGTTTGCCGGAACTAGTTTCGGCAAATCCGATCTCAAGGATCGCATGAAGGAACGATTGCCGGAAGTCCTCGCGGCAAAGAAAGCCGGTACGGTGGGAGAGGGGAGTGATGGTCGAGTTCATGTCCGTCCATCCGCCGGTGACGTTGAGGTCAAACTAGCCAAGGCCGAGAATGCCGATCGATCCACTTACTTTATTGAAACGGCGAAGGCAGACAAGGAGATCTCTCCCTCGGACATAGCCAAACTGTTCGCTAGGGGAATGTGGGCCAAAGGTAGTAAAGGCCATTGGTATCGCAGTTCGAAAGGCAGTTGGTCGCAGAAGTGACCACGAGAGCGGTAAATCGAAAAGTTGCAATATCATCGGCTTTTTTTCTTCTGTTAGGGTTCGGTTGCCGCAATTCTCCTTATGAGCAGTTTGCCTTTGGCGAGCCCGTCGTCTTGAGAGAAGACGCCCCTTTAGTTCGTGAAAACCTAACTGACACTCAATCCATTCTTAACGATTCTCGCCGCGAGGTGGATATGGCCCGTTTGCGGGTGGAATGGCTTTCCGCAGAAAAAAACTTGGCCGATGCCCAACTGGTCGCAGCCGAGACTCGAGAGCGGCAAGACGGTTTAGCCGTTAAATATGCTCGATTCCTTGAACTGGATGCCCGTGTTCCGGGCGACAAAGGGCCTGTAGCTCCCGAAGTCATGTCGGTGTGGGAGAACAAGCTTCGTCAATATGCGGCCCAAACGGCTCGTAGCGAGGCAAAGGTGCGTTTGTCCTTGCGTCGAGTCAAACCTCTGCGCCAAAAAGCTATGGTTGCAGGACTTCTTGCGGATAGGCCGCAAACCGTTCCGCTAGAAGAAAACGAACCTTAGGACTTTTCTTCGGGAGTGCTGGCGGGAGTTGTACAATGGACGAGGTGTGGGAAATCATTAATCACATAGGGCAGGAACCACTCCTGCTCTGGTCTGCTGCAGTGTTGTCTGTCTTTCTTCTCGTGGGTATTTTGAAGCGAGTGCTTTCCATTATTGTTTCTTGTGCGATTTTGATCATTCTATACCTCGTGTACCTTACTTATTTTGAGGAAGAGTTCCCCCTGCCCGAGGCAGACGTTGGCGAATGGATAAAGATCGGTGAGAATTGGCTCGACTCCAAACCCGAGCGGGTTCTCGACGACAACGAGACCACTTCCGAGTGAACAACTGCCGGACCAATAGTACATCTTTACAGGCCAAATGATAATACCTTGGGCTTTTTATCTTTCTTGGAAA
>JACNJI010000228.1 GCA_014382645.1 Verrucomicrobiota bacterium
CCGGTGATCGGCAATGGCGACGTCACCACAGTGGAGGCTGCCCGCGTAATGATCGAGAAAACGGGCTGCGCCGGCGTATCCGTGGGTCGAGGCGCCTTTTACAATCCGTGGATCTTTGCCCACATTAGCGAATACCTAAAGACTGGCGAGATGCCCGACGAACCTTCCTTCTCGGAACGCATAAGGGTGTTGCGAAGACATTACGAACTCATGGTCGAGGTATTCGGAGAGAATCGTGGTTCAGTCACCTTCCGAAAAGTCGCTCCTTGGTACGCCAAACGCTTTGGCCCCGTGAAACTATTCAACCAGGCAATGGTAAGGATAAGCTCTCGGGCAGACTTCGAACGTGTCTTGAAGGAGTATCTGGAATGGCGTAAACAATTCACCGACGACGAGGGCGAACTCCTGCCTCGCTACCAACTCCCGCCCATGGTGGCTAGTTTCATGCAAGAAGAAGACGAAGATAAAAAAACCGAACGCAAAGCCATCTCTGTACCAAAGGGTCCGATCGAAGTCTGGTAGAAAAACTGAAGATCAAGAACTTTTCTACGAAAGCACGGAGGGAAGCTAAGGGAAACAAGGTTGGGGCGGAGGATGGATCGGTTGACGTAACTAGGAGCAACGCAATTCGACTTTCGGGTCATTCTGTTTTTTATTCCTCGTCGAGCGAACCGATGAATGCCTCCATTACCTCGTCCTTCATTTCTATCAAGTTCGAGGACTCGGGGAAACGCCCGGACTCGACGTCGGCCACATATTCGCCAAAGGCCGCAATACGCTCCTGCTGCAAGCGCTCATGTTCGGCACGGAAGTCACGATAGGCTTTCGCATGTCGAGGAAGACGCTCGTCATAGTCACCGAGGATATCGTCCGAAAAGAGAAATTGCGTGTCACAACCAGCCCCCGAGCCGAGGGACATTAGGATCATCGAGGTTTGTGAACACAAATAGCTCGCCAGTTGATGAGGCACCACCTCGATCTCAGCTGCATAGGCTCCGGCATCCTCCAGTTCCTTCATCTGCCGATAAAGATCCTTGGCCTCATCCAACGTCTTGCCGATGGCTCGATAGTTCGTCCAGGTAACGTGGCGAGGCACCATGCCGAGATGACCGACCACGGGAATACCCTCGTTAGCCATCGCCTCGATAATGCGTGGACTCGAGGAGCAGTACACGGAGCTCGCCCCAATCTCGAGAGCTTCAAAAGCCACCCTGACAGCCTCCTCGGAGGTAGCCATGCCATGCGGAGTCGCCGCCGAAATAAAACTGTCGGGAGCACTCTCAACAATCTTCGGCAAGCGAGCCTGGGCCTCGGGCGAATCAAAGCTACAACTCATAAGGTCAACACCTGCTGCTGCACACGCAGTCGCTTCCTCGGGCGACTTCACGTGAACATGGGTAAGGCAACGCTTACCCTTAAGCTGACGAAGATCGTAAACGGTATATTTCTTTCGAGGACGGAGCATGATGGTTGGTCTTGAAAAAGGTTCAAACACTGGAAGAATCAACCCACGGGAAAGTACATTACTCTGCCTTGTAGATGTGCTTGCCGGCCTTGGCGGCGTGGTAGGTTTTGAAGGTATCCATGGGGATGCCGGGGTCGCCTTGCTCTTTCATCCAGCGGTCGAGCTCGGTTCGCAACTTGGCGAGGCGCTTGGTCTGGGAGGGGTCGCTGGCCAAATTGTTCATCTCGTAGGGATCGGAGGCGGTGTGGTAAAGTTGCTCGGCTGGGCGTCTCATGTAGCGCTTGACCAGTTTGTAGGTGTGGGTGTTTTCCCAGGAGTCGCGCACCCAGGTGGACCAGTAGGGGTTGTTTAGCACGGCGTTGCCCTTGAGTCCCATGAGATGCTTCTCGATGTAGAGCTCGTCGGGCAACAGGTTGCGAAGATAGCGATACTCGCCGTCGCTTATGCCCCGGACAGGATAAGGGGGACCCTCGGGGAGGTTGTTGTGTATGGCGTATACGTAATCTCGGTGCTTGTCCGATTTGCCCTCCAGCACAGGAAGAAAACTGGAGCCGTCGGGTCGCCAGTCATGCTTGCTTTCGCGCAAGGGAACGGCCGAGTCGGAAATATCGAGCATGGTGGGCAGAACGTCGGCGTACTGGACGAGGGCGTCGGTGCGCTTGCCAGCGGCCACCTTGCCCGGCCAGCGGGCGACGAGGGCGGTATGCACGCCGGTGTTCCAGTTGGTCCACTTGCATCCGGGAAACTGGGAGCCTTGCTCGGAGCTGAAGAGGACGAGGGTGTCGTCGGCGTGGCCGGTCTGCTCCAAGGTCTTCAGGATGTCACCGACTTGTCCATCCATGTAGGTAATTTCCGCTAAATACTTGGAGTAATCTTCGCGCGTTCGCGGGGTATCGGCCAAGTTGGGCGGCAACTTGAGTTTTTTTGGGGGATACTTGGAGGCATCGCCCATGACCCAGGGCACGTGCGGTTCGACCAAGGCCACCACTAGGCAAAAGGGCTGCTTATCGTCGCGTGACATGAATTGGGTTATGCCGGCTAACTTGTGCGACTGGGTCGGATTGCGCACGCAACTGGGGTCGAAACCGCCGACCTTCTGGAAGGGATATGCCTTGACCGGCTTGACGTGCACCTTGCCAGCCAAACCCACCCGATAGCCACGCTCGACGAGGTGATGGGGCATGCTGGTCACTCGCGGCAAACTGCCCGAGTGGTTCCAAGCGCATCCGTTGCGGAGTGGGTACTGCCCGGAATATAGCTCGGAGCGGCAGGGTTGGCACATGGCCTCGGCGAGGAATGCCCGATTGAAGGTGAGCCCTTCGGAAGCCAACTTGTCGATATTCGGGGTCTTGGCGTTTTGCCCGCCGTAGAGGGGCAAGTCGTTGTAGGTACAGTCGTCCGCGAGGATGATGAGGAAGTTTGGTTGCTTCGCCGCGGACAAACTGAAAGAGAGAAAACAACCGAACAAAAAAGGGAGGAAGTGGGATTTCATGAAGTGAGCTTTTCGCGCAAACGGGAAGGGGTCAACCCAAGCCTCGCCACGGCACCCCGAAAACAAACTCCAGGATCGGGCATA
>JACNJI010000349.1 GCA_014382645.1 Verrucomicrobiota bacterium
CCGCAGCTCGATGAGGTGAAGACGTGTCGGGATAGTTGTTCGAAATCGATGTCGACGCCTTCCCGAAGGGCTACCCGAGCAATGTTCGGTGCAAGGCCAAGGCCCGAGTTGTCCTCTCCCGAACCGATGGAAATTTCTTCGATATCCTCGCGAGAAGATACAATCCCTTCCGTCGCGAGGAAACCGGCGGCCAATTCTGCGTCGGCACCGGGCGTTCGCATGGTGATCGAAATGCCTTTGGATGCGAGAACACCCTGCTTGCCCCTGTAAGCGAGTCGAATCTCGAGCGGTTCTTCCACAGCAAGCAAATCCTCCACAACCACGGATTCGTCTTTAGCGCGACGTTGTATTCGCACGCTCTTGATCGACAGGTCGGTATTGCTCATAGAATAGAATCGTTCCGGTCTTCGAGCTATCCGCAAGCCGAATCGCGCGAGTGGCGCTTGCCAATGATTTCAGGAATGTCATAGATAAACGGAATGCTCATACTAATTTCACCGGCAAAGACCTTAGACTACGAAACGCCGCCCGCAACGGAGGTCTGCACCCAACCCGAGTTCCTCGACGAGTCCTCTGCCTTGATCAGGGGGCTGAGCAAGCTCTCCGAGGAAGATGTCGGGGAGTTGATGGGCATCAGTCCTAAGCTCGCGAAACTGAACAAGGATCGTTTCTCAAACTGGAAGGCGCCCTTCACACCTGAAAACTCGAAGCAGGCCGCCCTCGCCTTCAAGGGCGACGTCTACGAAGGCATGCGAGCGTGGGAATTCGATGCAAAGGATTTCGCCTTCGCCCAAAAGTCGCTACGTATCCTTTCAGGCCTTTACGGGTTGCTTCGTCCTTTGGATCTCATGCAACCATACCGTCTCGAGATGGGCACGGTCTACGCAAACCCTGCGGGCAAGGACTTATACGCCTTCTGGGGAGACCGCCTCGCCAAGGCCATTGACGAAGCCGTCTTAGCCAGCGGTTCCGACCTACTCGTCAACCTCGCCTCTCAGGAGTACTTCAAAGCCGCCAAGGAAAACACCTTGAAGGCCCGCGTTGTCTCGCCCGTCTTCAAGGACGAGAAAAACGGCAAATACAAGATCGTTAGCTTCTACGCAAAGAAGGCCCGCGGTCTGATGAGCGCCTACCTAATCCGCAACCGGGTGACGAAGGCCGAGGATATCGCAGGATTCGACTTCGCCGGCTACAGGTATTCCCCCGAGAACTCAACCGACGACAAACCCGTTTTCCTCCGTGAGGAACGCTTGGCGAAGGCAAGCTGAACCAAAGCACACGAATGAACATAGACAACGAAGAAATAAATCGCAGAATCGAGGAGAAGCACCGACTCGTCGCAGGCAAGTCCGCCCTGCTCGTCATCGACATGCAGCACGGCTTCCTCGACGAGGGCGCCTCGCTGGAAGTGGCCGCAGGGCGGGCAATCATCCCGACCATCCGCAGTCTCGTGGACGCCTTCCGGGCCAAGGGAGCTCCCGTGATATTCACCGAGTTCGTCTACGCCGACAACGTGCCCTGCCTGCGGGGCGATCCCTTCGGCGTGGAACACTTGCCCGCAGAGAAAGGCGAACCAACGGGCCTCGAGCATCCCTCCTCGAACTGTCTCATCGGCCCGAACGCCGGTGAGGGAGTGGAATCCGCCGAGACAGTCGAGGAGTTGGCGCCTCTGCGGGGTGAACTGGTGATACAAGGCCACACCTACGACAAGTTCTACGGCACGCCACTCGACCTTTCCCTGCGCAGCCAAGGTATCACCCACCTCGTGGCCACGGGCATCACGACCGACGTCTGCGTGAGCGGAACCGTCATATCCGGAACCACCCGAGACTACCGCGTAACCCTCGCCACCGACGGCGTGGCCTCTCCCTTCCCCGATCTCCATGAAGCCGCCCTCAAGCTACTCGCCCACAAGTTCGCCCGCCTCAAGACGAGTGAGGAACTGATCGAGGAGCTGGCCTCCTCTTGAAAACGCCACTTTTAGCCCAAGCTCTTTTCATCGGTATTGCGACGTGGGGTTCCCTCTTCCTCCTCGCCAGCGGGGAGCCGTCTAAACCCATTCAAGAGGCAAGTAACGGAGGGAAGCTAACCCACCGACCAATCCTAGCCTCCCTCCCCGAAGTCACCCCACCTGCCCCGCCCTCCATTCCCCCGTCCCTGCTTCGGGTCGAGCGTAACCCCGTCTCGCAAGGGATCTTTACCGTCCTCGCTCACAACGTCGAGAATCTCTTCGATCTTGATGGCGTTTCCGCATACAACGACTACAAGCCCGAATACTACGGAGCCTCCCAACTGCAGCGGAAACTGGCGAACCTCACTAACCTGCTCGCCCGCTTCGGCGACGGTTCGGGCCCGGACGTCGTACTGCTCCAGGAAATCGAGCTCGACCGCACCGCGGAAAGAGACAAGTCCGCCGCCGAACTCCTGAACGATGCCTTGCAGGAGAAAGGTCTCGGTCCCTACCACCTCGTGGAAGGCCGAATAAAAGGACAGTCGCTGAAGGAATCTCCTTCTATCGTCTGCGTCACATTGTCGAAGTTCCCCGTGGAGGAAGTCCGGATGCATCCACTGGAACGCGCCCGGCCGATACTTGAAACAAAAATATTGATCCACGGAAAACCTCTAATCTTATTCAACAACCACTGGAAATCCGGAGCATCTTCCGCCTCACTGGAAAAGGTACGCCTAGGCAACGCTCAAGTGCTACGCAAACGCATCGACGCCCTCCTCGCCACCGATCCCGCCGTCGACGTAATCGTGGGCGGGGACCTCAACTCCCATTACAACCAAAAACAAGTCGACGTCTCCACCATGCCGCAAACGGGAGTGAACGACGTCCTCCTTTCCCACGGCGACGAAACCGCCATGCTTAAACCTACCCGAAAGCTCTACAACCTTTGGCACGAACTGCCTCCCGAGCGTCGCGGTTCCGACGTCTGGAAAGGCGAGTGGGGCACCCTCATGCACCTTATACTTTCGCACGGCCTTTATGATGACAAAGGCATCCAGTACGTCGCAGACTCCTTCCGCACGGTTCGAT
>JACNJI010000470.1 GCA_014382645.1 Verrucomicrobiota bacterium
GTCAAAGCTTCGATTGAGGATCTGAAAGACACATATCATCAACTAGAAGCTCAAGAACAGGAGTTCGCTACCGCGATGGATAAAGTTCAGTCCGAGTCCGTTGAACTTAGTGAAATGGAAACCAACCTAGCGGTACTGGATCGAAAACTTCAAATTCAAAAAGGTTCTACGGATACGATTCAAAGACGCCTACAAGATGTTGTCATTCAAATAGCTCTTCCAAAAGAGCAAGACGACCCTCTTCATAAAGGGAGCGTTGCTTACCCGGGCACCCAGATCAGTCCGAACTTACCAGAAATTCACAAAATAGGATTTATTATATTTGGAGTGCTCTTTGTTCTGATCCCCTTCGGTTTTGAGTTTATAGATAATCGGATAAAATCCCCTTGGGATATAGAAGTTTTCCTTGGTCAGGATCTACTTGCCGGCATTCCAAAGATATCTGAAGTCAAAGAGAGCGATCGACCGCTTATTGTCGGCAACGAACTAGACGATGGTCTCACCGAAGCCTTCCGGAGCATGTACAGTCGTATACAAATGAACTCCAAGACGGATTACCCAAAAACTATTTTAATCACTAGTGCGATACCAAGTGAAGGGAAGAGTCTACTTGCCGCTAATTTGGCTTACAGTTGCGCCAATCACGGGCGTAAAACAATCCTTATCGATTTTGATTTAAGACGACCCGGGCTTCATAAATTTTGTGGAGTAAGTAATGATAGAGGATTACTTACGCTGATAAATGAGACTGTAACAAATCCTACTCCAAATTATGACTTTTGGGATAGTGGAACACTTGTGGAAATTTATCCCAACCTTTTAATCTTGCCCTCTGGCGGAAAAACCCGCGCCGCTACGGAAATGCTAGAAAAGCCCGAGTTCGACAAGATGCTCTTCAGCCTCAGGCAAAACGCAGAAATCATCATTATCGACAGTCCTCCCATTGGACTGTTTCCTGACTCACTTGCAATGGCCCGCAAGGTAGATGAGGTGATTTTTGTAACTCGTTATGGAAAGGTGGCGCGTAAAGTGGCAAAAAGTCTAATCGAGAGCCTGGAGGAAACAGGAGTAAATCTGTTAGGCGTTGTGCTCAATGATTTACCCGAAAAGAAGACCCCAGGCTACTACTATTCCGGATACTATGGATATGGTTACTTCCGATACAAGTACTACAACAAGTACTACAACAAGTACTACGGGAAACACGGTCCTGAGAAAGCTCAAGATAAAACCGCAAAGGTCAGTTAGGTGCATTGAAATGAAACCTTATCCTAGCTAAGACTAACATTCTACTTCAAACGAATAGATGCGTAGAAAAAAACGCCGCGGGCTAAATGGTTTTGGAATATGCCGACGGAACATGTCCAAGTTAATTCCCATAAAAGGCGTTTTAAGTGCGATTCGATCGATCACAGACTTCCCAAGGGCATGGTTTGCTTAACTTTCTTAGCCACTTCCATTTAACGCAAATCTGAAAACTATTCGAAGTCGGCGTGACAAATTTCTCATTGCACATAAATCCTTAGGTACTTCTTGAAAGTGTAATTAATGCGATATGCTTACAAAACTTGTGTAATTCATCCTAAAGGACTCCGCGTGAGCGGAGATGATCAATCTGATAAACTTGCCGAAAGCCTTGAAAAAGAAAGCAATGAATTAGGAAAGAGAGGGTGGAAGTTAACAGCCGTGACTCCTACCTTGATAAATGGAGGCTCGGTTTCAAAATTATTACTCACTTTCCGTAAGAAATCTCAGGATATTGCTACAGGCAAGGATTGAAATTACTACTCATTCGAGAAATCCATTGGTTAGTATTCGACTGTTCGCACTACGCCATTTGCAAGCGTAAGGGTAAATAGTTCTCTGTCTTGATCACAAATCTCGAATTCTTTGGAAGTTTGTCCAAAATGAGATGCGATCAAGTGCCCGACACGGTAGCGTCTCGTCTCCCACACTGATGCAGCACTTGGGATGCTTGCCAGTACTTCAAAACGGTACCCCATAACTTTGTTTAACTCGGAAATGGGGATGCCGGATTGAATGTGAACTAAAGCATCTCTCTCAATCCGCACCAAATTATTGCTGCTATTTCGGCTCTTTTCAATTTGGGCTTTCCGTATCGCTTCCTCTTGGGCTCGCCTTTGTTCGGCAAACTGATTGTCCGGATCCCATAAGTTATCGCGACATGCGGTTAAAACCATTGCCATAAAACCAGCTGTCCATAGAATATTAATTAGTCGTGGCACTTAATTTAATTTTGCTAGTTTCACTAAAAAGGCAAATGTAATTAGCGACCTGCCGAACACTGAAATCCGGTATAAAACCTGCTGTAACATTGATCGCAACTTCACCTTCCACTAATATCAAGTTCTCGTGGATTTTAATTCCGCACAAAACTCTTACCCTTATGCCCTGGAAAGGCAGGCCTCACTATTGGCTGCTTCCTTGCGGTTTCCTGAACCTTCGTCTGGCAGGTGGTTGTTAAGGCTTGTCAGGTTGCCCGTTAAAGGTCGGGAAACAATTATTGATTTGGAAAACCAGAACAACCGTTGCGTTGTAACTGTTACTCGCTTTTTGAAACCTCTTCGGCAATTATGGGAGGCACTAGATCGACCCAGTGAGATCCCCCGCACAACTATCCCTCTAGAAATATCCATGGCAACACTCGACAGCAATGATGCGCTCTTCCGAGAAACGGAAAGAGGCACAGTGCTTGACTGTATTAATGCACCGATAGACGATTCTGCCCTGGACCACTACCTTATTTTTTTTACAGACACCATCGATTGCAAGATTGCCGCGATTACCGACCCTTACAAAATGCGTAAAGCTGAAGCCTGGCATCGCATAATAAATCGCTCATACGGAGCCGAACTGGTTCCGCCGCGGCGATGTTTTGTGGAAGAAACTGTTTCCGTTTCATGAATCAAATCGATCCGGTTGAACACGGTAGGGTTCTTACCCTGCCGAAACTGTTGCCTAACATCTTCACTACAATAGGCCTATGCGTCGGTCTCACGGGAATGCGTTTCGCGATGGAAGGCGAGTGGGAAAAAGCGGTCTTCTCCATACTCGTTGCGGCCGCTTTTGATACCGTGGACGGTCTGTCCGCTCGATTACTCAAAGCCCATTCTCGTTTTGGGGCAGAACTGGATAGCTTGGCTGACACAATAAGTTTTGGTGTTGCTCCCGCGGTAGTAATATATCTCTGGATTCGAGCGCCATTGATCGGTAGCAATTCGGAACACCTACTCGAGTGGTTTTGGATTCCGATACTCGCATTTTCGACCTGCAATGCCTTGCGCTTGGCTCGTTTCAACGTCATGCACGAAGAAGGCAAACCGAGAGACAATACTTATTTCACAGGGGCTCCGGCTCCGGCCGCTGCAGGAATGGCAATGATGCCGATGGGTATGGAATTCATTCTCAAGCGTTTTCAATCTGGTTTCATTGTTGCCGAATACCCTCTTTGGGTTCTCGGTTGGGTTGTGGCGATATCTCTACTCATGATTAGCCGAGTCCCCACCTTTTCATTCCGAAACGTTCGTTTTCGGGTTGCTCGAAATCGAGCTATCCTCGTGCTTTTGGCGGTGGGATTAAGCGTTGCTGTGTTTTCGGAGGAACCTTGGATATTCCTTTTTTCGCTTGGAGCCCTGTATCTATCAAGCTTGCCGTTCAGCATAATTGCCTACCGTAAAGACAATCCAAGGAAATAATATCCTAAGACTCGTTTTCGGACTTTGATGCGGCAATTTGTGCAAGATAAGCGTTCGCTTTGGCATTGGAAGGTTCAATGTCGGTAACAATAAGAAAGTGCATCTCTGCTTTATTGAGGTCTCCTCCCGTAAGAGCAATTTCTCCTAATCGAAAATGGGCGGGGGGATGAGCCCATTCAGCTTGAACGACAGCTTCGTAGTGTCCGGTGGCTTCGTTTGCTCGATCACTGTCGTCGAGAAGAACGGCTAGTTCATAACGGGCTGGAGCGAATGCCGGCGATGCGGCAACCGCCTTGTCAAGAAACTGAATTGCTTTTCCATTGCGCCCCTCCAACGCTTCAATCTTGGCCAAATGACATAATACGGGGGACTGGGAACGCCGAGCATTATCTGCCTTTTCCAAACAACGTCGCGCTCTAATGAAATTTGCGTTGTCGGCAGCAATGTCCGAGTCTTCCTTGAATTGCTTCTCATCTTTCTGGAATGTGCTCAGAGCCTCTATTAAGTCTTTCTTTGCTGCATCTGTCTTACCTTGCTCGATAAACACCTCTGCTCTTTCCAGAAGAGACTGTCCCTTAACTTCGGGTTCTTGAATGGCGAGAGTTAGAAATCTTTCAACCTGAACATGATCGCTCTCTCCAAGTGCAAATCTCGCCAGGCAAAGGTGAGCATCTCCGGCAATACCTTTCACTTTTGCGGCTTTTTTATAGCAATCAATTGCGGCTCTGATATTTCCTTCGCTTTCGAATATGACGCCCAATCTCAAATTAGCTGGACCATGACTTGGGCTTAAACGCAATGTTTGTTCATAGCGTTGCTTTGCAGAAGTATAATCAGATTCTCTAAATATATTCCCTTCGCGATCAGATTTTTCACCCTTGTCGAGTAATTGGGCAAGATGAAAGCAAGGGCGAGGGTCCTCGGGTAAGAGATCGATCGATATTTCGAGCAAAAGCTTGGCTCTGTCGAAATCGTCAGGGTGTTCCAGAAAAGTTGCGAGCCGAAAATGGGCTTCACCATTAAGGTGGTCTAGGCTAATGACCTTTTCAAGTTGATCAGCCGCAGCCTTTATTTGCCCCTTTACCGCAAGAAGCTCTGCCAGTCGAAAACGAGACGCTGAATCAGCGAGATCTCCGGAGGTTGCTTCCAAAAGATGCTTGATTGCCTGCTCTTCCTGTCCTTCATCAATTAATATTTCCGCTAGAGCAAAGTGGGCGGCAGGAACCTCCGTCTCCCCCGCAATCGCTTTTGAAAGGATGTCCTTGGCTTCATCCAAGAGATTTTCTTGCCGGTAGAGATCAGCTAGCGCAAGACGAGCAGCAAGATGGTTGGAGTCAAGGGCGATGGCCTTTTCCAGGTGGCCAAGAGCATCGGGATGAATCACGATCCAACTCCAGTTACACTATTTTTGCTTAGGGACAGACCGAGACTTTCCCTTGGCTTTTGATTTCGAAGAAGAAATTTCTTTTTTTGCAGAAACAGTTGGTTTGCGAGAAGGACTCGATTTAGGTTTTTGGGCAAGTAAATCTTTGGAGGCGGCAGGATCCATAAGAAGAACAGCCATCCGATAGTGAGCTTCCGAATAGTTGGGATTTATCTTTAGTGCCTCCGAGTAGTGCTTGAACGCATCAGCGTAATTCCGCAACTCGCTGAGCAATAGCCCTAAACGGAAGTGCGCCTTTGCATACTTTGCGTCAATGTCGATAGCACGACGGAAGTGGTGTTCGGCAATATCCAATTTTGGATCTTTAACCAAGGTAGCATCCGCGGTTAGCCTTTCACCCCCGGCCTGTATTTTCGCTAACCAGTAGTGACTCTGTGCATGTGTAGGATCGATCTCAATTGCCGTTTCATAGTTGCGTACGGCTTGATCGTATTCGGCTGGAGTCGTAAGAATGCGTGCAAGATTAAAATAGGCTTCAACATAATTCTGGTCGACGTCCGATGCTTTTTGATAGTGCATCTTGGCCTCGGTAAGTTCATTGGTGCGTTCAAGATGGCCAGCTAAGTGAAAGTAGGCTAGGGCAAATTCCGGATCGATTTCAAGGGCTCTGTAAAAGTGTTTTTTTGCGGGTACGGGATCTTCATCCGTAGAGAGCAACCGGGCAAGATGATAGTGAGCGTCCGAGTGCTCGGGATCAAAACCCACCGCTTTTTTAAAATTCTCCAACGCTTCTTTGTCATTTCCTTCATTGCGAAGAATCAGACCAAGTCGAAAATGGGCAGGAGCATTCTTCTCGTAATGCTTAATGGATTCGATGAAATGCTTTTGGGCTTGGCCCGAAAGATTTAATTCAACGAGAATATGGGCGAGAAGAAAATGTGCCTTCGAGTATTCCGGATCGATCGATATTGCCTTTTCCAATCTTTCGCGTGCTTGCTTGAAATCGCCTTCCGCAGAGAGAATCTTTGCTATATTGTAGAGTGCCTTCGGATGGTTTTTTTCAAGCTCCAGAACTCTGATGAAATGATCTTTGGCTTCAGGCAGATCGGTGGAATCCACGATTACGCCTTCCTTATCCGTAGAGATTCCACCTGAAAGCAGTTTACCCATGTAATACAGGGCGTCGATGAAGCCCGGACGTATGTCGATGGCGGTTTCAAAATTCTTTCGGGCGTCTTCAAAATCATCCGGGTTGGAGAGCAAGCGAGCTTTATGGTAATAAGCTTCAGCGTAGTTTTGATCGATTTCCGTTACCTTTTCCAAGTTGTTCTTGGCCTCTTCGACATCTTTTAGCTTAACCAACAGAAGAGCGTAATTAAAGTAGGCGTCGGCATAGTTGGGATTAATTTCGAGGGCATTAAGAAAATGACTTCTCGATATTTCGTATTCACCTTTGGCAGCGAACGCGACAGCTAGTTCGCACTGGGCTTCGGCGTAATCGGCACTCAAGGATACGGCTTTTTGAAAATGTCCCCATGCTCCTTCGATGTTTCCTTCGCCTTTTTCAAGAAGACCGAGCTTATAGTATGCCTCGGCATATTCGGGGTTAATCTCTATTGCTTGTTCTAAGTGTTCACGGGCGGCGTTCATAACGTCGTATCGAAGGCAATGGGTTTTTGAGGCCGACGGAGTTCGGGTTCGGTCTTATTTGGAGGTCATTACCCAAACGCCATCCCAATCACCTTTAGGGGGAGTTTTCTTCATATGAGCGCAACGGTCAATGTAGAGTTGAGCAGCCTTGTCTTCAGGGTTGATCTTAAGCACATTCTTGAAAAGCTTGGCGCTCTGGTCCCATTTGCCATCGTTCCAGCAACGATGACCATCGTTAAAGGTGCCGAGGGCATCAACTAGATTTGGGTAGGATTCTTCGTCGTGGTAGTCGAGCACTTCGTACACACCGACCGGCTGGGTCTTGCCCTTGACTATTACATAGTCCACCTGCCGAGTCCGATAAGTGGCTTTGACCGCCCTGAGGGTGAACTCACTTATTAGGATATGGGCACCGTATTGCTTGCATGCACTTTCGATACGAGCCGCCAAGTTCACTCCGTCACCAATCACAGTGTAGTCCATGCGCTTTGGGGAACCAATGTTTCCGGAAACGATGGAGTCGGTGTTGATACCCATACCGTGATCAATCGGCAACTTGCCTTCGGCGGCTCGCTGGTCGTTGTAGACCTTCAAGTCGGTCATCATGCGGATGGCGGCCCGCACGGCCCGGTCGGGGTCGTCGTCGTGAGCAACGGGGGTGCCGAAGATACACATCATCGCGTCGCCAATAAACTTATCGAGCATGCCACCTTCATCGGTGATGCAGTCGACCATGATGGTGAAGTACTCATTGAGGAGCTTAACCGTACCTTGAGCTCCGAGTTCTTCGGTAATGGTGGTAAAACTGCGTATATCCGAGAAGAGAACCGAGCCAACGCTCTGCTTTCCGCCGAGAAAATCGTCGCTGTGGCCTCCGTCCATTAACTGATCAGCCAATTCGGGATCCATGTAGCGTGACATGGTAGACTTCATTCGTTTCTCAGAACTAATGTCTTCGATCATGGCCATCGCCCCGAGCACTTCCTTCTTTTCTCCTAGCAGGGGCATTATGGAGACATTTACAGACAGTTTCTCACCCTCAATCTGCAGTTCGGCATCAAGAAATTCATCCTTTTCAGTTACATCTTTAAGTTTTTCGGCGAGCCAAGTATTTGAGTTGGTGAAGAAATCGTCTGCACTTTTGCCTATCACTTCGGAGATGATGGGAACTTTAAAGATGCGCATCCCCGAAAGGTTACAAGTCTTGATTACACCTTCATCGTCTAGGGTAATGACCGCATCCTGCATACTCGAAAGAATACTCTCCGAATAATTTTGCTGGGTCTGCACATCGGCGAACAGTTTAGCGTTCTCAATCCCCATAGAAATTTGAGACGTGAAAGCGGCTAACCGTTTTTCGTCTTCTGAATTGAAGGAACCGCCCCGCTTATTCAGTACTTGGCTAACGCCTATGGTTTTACCTTCTTTATTAAAAACTGGCATACACAGCATGGAACGCGTAAAGAACCCCGTCTGCTTATCGAAACCAGGATTGAAACGTAGATCTGCATAAGCATGTGGAATGTTCACGGGTTTTGCAGAATTGAGAACGGTGCCTGCAATACCCATATGATTCGGAAATCGAATCTCCGATTTTTCATCCAATCCTTCGCCAACCTCGGTATAGAGCTCGTTTGTTTTTTCATCATTGATAAAAAGTGTAGCCCTTTCGCAATCAAGCATCTTGGAAATGGTGCTTATTATCTTTTGCAATAGGGGAGTGAGCTCCAACTCAGAAGATACTTGTGAGACAATGTCGAGAAATTCCAACTCTTGCTTCCGAGCTGCTTCAATTTGCTCAACTATTATGTTTCCCTGAATTGCTATGGCAGCTTGCTCCGTCATAGCCTCGAGAAGATCGAGGTCGTCCTGAGAGAATTGACCGTCAATTTTGTTGAGAATTTGCGACACGCCAATTTTATCACCACGGACCGTTCGAAGCGGAGCGCAGAGAATACTTTTCGTTCTAAACCCCGTCCTGACGTCGACGGCTTTGTTGAACCGCTCGTCCTTGTAAGCATCGTGGATGATCACGCCCTGATCATGAGAAAAGGCCCAACCGGCAACTCCCTTTGTATTAAGAATACGAATTTCTCGACGGAAGTTCCCTTGAGCCACCCGAGAATACAGCTCGCCCGTGGCATCGTCATTAAGGAAAATGGTACCTCTCTCGGCTCCAATGGAGGGGGTCGTAATGTTCACCAATGTCTCAAGTGCTTCGTCCAGCGAATTTGTTTTAGCAAGATCATTAGTAACTTGGAGCAGCATTTTTGCAAATCGCTCCGTTCGTTTTACGCGTGCGGCGCGATCTGCGTCTTTGACCGCTTTACTTTTAGTTTCCATGACTCTTTTCTAGTTCATCTCTTAGCTCGACAATGGTTTCTTGCAGTTGCTTGAATTCCATTGTCTTAAGTTGATTTTCCTGCTGAATTTTTTCATCGTGTAAATTGCCTTTGAGTTCAAGCTCATCTCGAAGCGCATTAACGATGCGTTTAAAGTGAGTAACCTCTCCGTGCTCGGAGGCAACAGCTTTTTGCACCGCCTCCTCCCGGATAACTTCTGCCCGCTCAAGTTCAAGCCGCAAAGACGCGACGTTCTCTCGAAGGCTTCTCAACTCCGAGGAAGTCTCCGCGATAGCCCTCTGGACAGATTCTTCACGACCTGATTGTATACGGTCAATTTGATCCCGCAAGGCTCTGGCGGTACTCTTGAGTTGCGTCAGTTCTTTACCTGCCGATGCAGAAGCCTTCTGAACGGCATCTTCGCGTTCAATGTCTTTACGTTCCAATTCTTCGCGCAATTGAGCTATGTTCACTTTGAGAACACGAGTTTCATTCCCCCCCCGTACATGAGCTTGCTGAACAGCTGAATCTTTCTCTTGTCCTGCCTGCTCCAACCGGTCTCGTGTAATGGCAAGACTTTCCCGCAATTGGCGAATTTCAGTAACTGCCGCAGCTTCGACTTGCTGAACGCGGGCGGCTTCTCGTACACTTGCCCCATCCAGCTCCTCCCTTAGAGAGGTGGCGGTGTCCCTCAGCGACCTGATCTCTCTTTCCGATGTAGCAACTGCAGATTGTACTCGTTCCTCCTGCCTCGCCTGTGCCTTTTCCAGCTGATCCCTAATGGCCTGAAGTGATTTTTTGAAATGTTGAACTTCTCCGTGGGCAGTGGCCATCGCTTTTTGCACACTGTCCATTTCGTGAGCCTGAGCATTGTCGAGTTCTTCTCGCAAAGCGGTACAAGTGGATTTGAGGGAGCGTATCTCGTTTTCCGCAACGACCACCGCTTTCTGGACTCGACCTTCTTTATTTGCTTTTGATTTCTCCAGTTGGTCTCGCAATGCAGAAAGAGAGGCTTTGAGTTGGCGCATCTCGTTATTGTGAGAGGATACTGCCCGCTGAACGGTCTGTGCCTCATTGATGGCGGCTTGCTCAAGTTCGACTCGAAGACTAGTTGCTGTTTCTCTTAACGAACGTATTTCGGCCTCGGCGGTGGCAACCGCTCTTTGTATTTTATCCCCCTCTCTGGCTTTAGCTCGTTCTAGATGTTCGCGAGCAATCAATAAAGCGCTTTTTAATTGTCGAATCTCGTCCCCCGAAGCAGAAATGGCTTTTTGAATACTGTCCGCCTCCCTTGACGCCGCATAGTCAAGTTCCTGCCTCAAGTTAGTGGCGGTTTCCTTTAATGAACTGATTTCTGTGTTCGCGGTCGCCACTGCCCGCTGAATCCGGTCATCACCATCCGCCTTAGAGCGTTCGAGCCTATCTCTAACCACGACAAGGGCACTTTTTAGTTGTCGAATTTCTCCCTCTGCCGCGGAAGAAGCTTTACGAGTAGCCTCATCTTCTCGAACACGCGATTGCTCAAGTTCCTCTCGCAAAGAGATGAGACTTTCCTTCAGCGAGCGGATTTCGACACCAGCCGTCGCCGTCGTTTTTTGGACTCTTTCATCTTGCTCTATTTTGGCACGTCCCAATTGTTCACGCAAGGCTTGGGATGTCTCTCGAAGTTGCCGAATTTCATTTTGCGTAGATGAAGCCGCCTTTTGCAAGGATTCATCTTTGTCTGCACTCGCCCTATCTAACTCTTCCCGAAGTTTTTGCAGGTTGGTCTTTAATTGGCGATTTTCGCCTGCCGACGAAGCCGTCGCCTTTTGAAGATTTTCTTGTTCTTTGGATTTTGTTCGTTCGAACTGCTCTCGTAATGTAGTGACAGTCTCACGGAGTTGGCGACTTTCTTCACGATCAGTTGCTGCGATTTTCTGTCGTTCTCCGTCCAATTCTATGCGACTTTGCTCCAACAGGTCTCGCAGTTCAAGAGCGGTAATCTTGAGTTGGTCGATTTCACGCCGAGAATCCATATTTGCTTGCTGCAAACATTCTTCCCGAAAAGCCTCAGCCTTTTCCAATTCATCCCGAAAAGCCAGAATCGTTTGCTTGAGAAAACGATTCTCCTTTGCCGACAGATGTTCGGTAGATTCTATCTCCGGCATCAGCAATTGGGTTTGCCTTGATACAAGCACATGGGGAAAGTGATTAGACAACTAGAACTTACCGTCAAGTTTGTAAAGATTAATATTGACTCATGCATTTAGGGTTGCCTACACACGATTTCTTTCAGTAATTCAATCCATGTGCTCCTCTCCCCTAGAGTCACGCTCCAATGAAAGCTCGCGATAACACTCCCTTTGCCTGTACCTTCTTAGCACTGGTTTTTTTCCTTGTTTCCTGTGGAGATGATCATGCTGGCGACAATCACTCCAGTTCAGGTCACGATAGTGACTCACATGAACCCAAGTCTCAAGAAAATCTGCTCGCCATGCTTGAAGATACCGATTCCCCTCATGGCGAGACTAGTGTTCATGCGCCCATTTCCGACAAACATGAAACCACAGAATCCGTCGGTCATACGTCATCGAGTTCTCCAGACGACCTGGAAGCTCTTTTAGGCGGTGCCCCTCCAGTGGCAGGTGAGCCTGCTCATGGAGCAGAGAGCAACAATCTCGGACAACTGATAAAGCCGACAAGCGCAGCCACACATACGGAGGCCACGAAAGGTTTATATCCTTCCCTTGATCAGGATCTTGAAGATTTGCTTTCAAAGCTCAACAACAGTAAATTGGCTTTTGAAGAACAAATTGGCACACTGGATAAAATGGTCGAGCAACGGGATGACAGGATCAACAGCCTCAAGCTCATTAATCAGCAATTACGCGACGAATTAAACCGTCTTAGGAAAACTAGTCCCGGAGAATCGGGAAACCTGCCTATAAATGGTGAAATTCAAGTCTTAAGTGATGATCTACTCAAATTAAAGAATACCTTTACGCTTAAAGTAAAAGAACTTGATGAACTTCGTGAATATAACAAAGAACTACTCAACAGGCTCGACAATTCAGAACCAGCGGTAAAAAGAAACATTGCTTCCTCACCGCCTGCCAATGTCAACCCTACCGGAGAGCCAACAAATGTTGCAACTCCTGACGATAGCCTCGACAAATTGCTGCCCGACCTGCCAGTAGTTGCTCCCCGCTATAGTTCAGGGAAGGCGTTGCCCATGTCACTACCAACAGGATCTCTCGATTTCGATGCCGTAGTTACGGCCGCAAACGGCAAGATCAAAGAAGCCTTTTATACTGAATTTTTCATAGCGAAATCCGATTTGCGCGAAATTCTTGAGAACGCCGGCATCAATCTAGGTAATCCCAAATACAAGAATATTTCATCTCATGCAGAGCTTTGGGCTCAAAGTCGCAAATATCCTTTTCGTTACCCTGACCTTCAAAAGAAAATACGAAAGGCTCTGCTTGACTCCATCGATGACGAGAAAGATCCAGGTCGCCGTATCCGCACGGATATTGACGGAAACTCGGGTGCAATCCGCACTCTTACAGCTGGCGGTTACTATATTATAGGCACAGCCTCGCTTGGGCAGGTGGGGGTAACTTGGTCGGTACCCGTTAAGGTGAAATCTGGACGCAATAAGGTTTCTCTTACGATTGCAAATGCATCGTGGAGTCTCTAATCATCGTGTTGTAGCTGGATCTTGCCTTATGAAATTAGATGTTGCACACTCTGTCGAAACCTCCTCTAACTTCGGTATATTCTTCTCACTAGCCTCATTTTGCGGCACAACCCTTCTCCTTACTTTGCCATGTCTGACGAACAATCATCTGATCAAGACAAACTCCGCCTGACAACACAGCAGAAGATTGGCATTCTTTGTTCCTTTGCCAAGGACAAGGTAGTCGAGCAGATTCAGTGCGTCTGGTTCATCATTCTCTATCTAGTCGTCTTTCAGTTGCTGGTGCTAGGCTTGCCCATCGTGTATTCGTTGATGATAGCAGTAGGGATAAGCATCGTCATCATCGGACTCGCCTTTTTCATGGAAGGACTCCGACTGGGTCTAATGCCCCTTGGGGAAACGCTGGGATCCACTCTGCCCAGAAAGAAGATATTTGGCATTCCATGCCTACCCGTGAGTCTGGCTTTCGGCTTTGTTCTCGGTGCATTTGCTACTTTTGCAGAACCCGCTATCGGCGTGCTGAGAGCGGCCGGTGCTGGCGTCGACCCAACCCTTGCACCTTTGTTGTGGACCATTCTCAATACTGGGGCCGGCAATTTAGTAAACTCCGTTGGAGCCGGCGTAGGAATTGCCGTTCTTCTCGGTGTGCTTCGTTTTTACAAAGGCTGGTCCCTTAAACCTTTCATTTATGTTGGTGTTATTGTTCTCTCAACATTTACGCTATATTTTCAGTTTTCAGATGCGCGACTTCAGCATGTACTAGGATTAGCCTGGGACTGCGGTGCTGTAACTACCGGGCCTGTTACCGTTCCACTCGTTCTCGCTCTTGGCATTGGCGTTTGCCGAATCGTTTCAACGGGTGGTTCCCGCAACACGGGCTTTGGCGTCGTCACACTTGCCTCCCTTTTTCCCATTTTTGCAGTTCTTTGCTATGCCACTTTCCTCTTCAATGGGGACAATTATTATTATGCCACTCAGTCCCAAGCTGATTGGCATAAGGAAGCTGGTGTTTATGGTAAAAATTATGATCCTGACCTCCAGAGGTTTGGTGACATCGTTGCCGAGAGAAGAATAGCAGCTTCAGGCGGTGCTTCTGAGAGTGACATGGCGGGCTCGCTTTCAAAAGAAGATCTCGCCATCGTTCAAGCAGAATTAAATGACACTGGCAAACTACCCCCGGGTTATTCTCTCCAGACAGATATTGCTGGTGCTGGTCTTAACGCTCAACCTATTGACAAGGATGACAATAATTCGCGCTCGATCGTTCAGCCGACCGGCACTAATTCAATAATCGTTAGAGATGGCGTTTCTACTCCCGATGAAGTTTGGGATCCCGGAACTGAAATAATGGGGGCCTTGACCAATAATTTTGATTTCTTTCCAAACACATTTAAGCCAGAAGAAGATACCAATGGTAACGGTATCTTAGATCCTGGCGAAGATATTTATAGATATTCAGACGGAGTTCTCACTTACAACAAACCAGGTGAAGTAAATCCCAACGCAGTATTAGATGGTCCCGATCGAGATCGAGGAGCCATCGAAGGTGCTCTTTGGGCAATTGTTCCACTTTGCACCATTCTGTTGCTCGTCCTTGTGGTTGGCCTCAGGCAACCGCCAAAGCACTACGACGAATTATTCATTGGAATCATCTGTGCGGTTATTGGAATGGGTCTCTTTAATCTAGGCATAGCTCTCGGTCTAACCCCATTGGGGGAGCAATTGGGTGGTAACGTGGTATCTAGTTTCGCCGCCATTGAGCCTTGGGCGGCGGAAGGCTTCGTTGATCCTATGTTCTCTTCATCCAACTTAGGGAAGGCTTTAGCTATACTCTTCGGTTTCATTCTGGGATACGGGGCCACCTTGGCAGAACCGGCTCTCAACGCACTTGGCTCCACCGTAGAAAAAATAACAGTCGGTGCTTTCAAGAAAAGCCTGCTCATGCAGACTGTTGCAACTGGAGTGGCCATCGGCATCTCCACGGGTGTGGCTAAGATCGCCTTCAATCTCGATCTCTGGTACTTACTCATTCCACCCTACATGATCTTGATGGTAATCACTTACTTTTCGAGCGAGGATTTCGTTAACTTCGGTTGGGACAGTGCAGGGGTTACCACTGGCCCCATCACCGTTCCGCTTGTACTCGCCATGGGCTTGGGCATCGGTTCCAAGACTGGAGCAATAGATGGTTTCGGGGTACTTGCACTTGCATCGATAGGGCCAATTATTACCGTACTTACCGTTGGACTTATAGTTGGAAGAAAACCTAAGACGGATGAAGATGAAACCCTAATCGCAACGGAGGCCGTTTAACATGAGTAACTACACGCAAAGCGATAACTTCTCCCTTCTCACACTCATTTTGCCCAAAGAGTCTGTCGTTACAGTCTCTAAGGCAATCTGCAAAGCAGGTGCATCTGGCATCTTCGAGGTAACTGCCCGCGGGTCCGTGTTAAACGAAGGGGGGTTCCTCCAGCGGATGTTCCCGCCTCCTGCACCAGTACAACACCTTCTACAGACACTTGTCCCCAACGACAAGGTTGATGCGGTTACAGATGCGGCCGTTCTGGCAGGTAACCTCAATCGAGTTGGGGCAGGAGCCGTATTTGTCATCGACTGTAACGATACCCGCCATACTGAAAAGGTTCCTGCTCCTTCCCCGTCCGTTGATAATGCCAACGGTTCTTCAGGCACTTACA
>JACNJI010000043.1 GCA_014382645.1 Verrucomicrobiota bacterium
TCGAAAGAGTTGTTCAGTGGGAGTTGACTAGCTCTATTTTACTCTCATATAGTGAAATCTTCCAAGAGAGTTTTGGTGGAGGCTTTCTTGGTTTACGGCCAGCCCTTGGTTGCAACCGGGGCGGGCCGCTGTTATGTACCGATTAAGTGTCATCCCAAATTCGGCACGGCTTTACCGGAGGGCAACGAAACCCAGCCATAAACGCATAAGATCCTGATACCCAGCCCGTTGCAAGGGCATGGAATTTACCGGGCAACTCGAAAGTTGCCCTTAAAACCTTAACGATAGGATCATCTATGCACTTTCTGTACGTTATGAAAACATTCTCTATTATCCTTCTGGTAATCAGTACTCAAATCAACTCGATCCATGCTGCCTAGAAAAAGCTAAGCATCCTGCGGATTGTCGGGGAAAACTTATCAACGGACCTTGAGTGCTAAGGCCAGAAAAACATCCGCACTCCGTCAACCTTACTCATATCGGAAAAAAGGAAATCGGCAGAAAAATTCCGCGTAAAATGGGTCGGCGAGGAATGGCACCCGAGGATCGCCACTCCTGAAAACGTTTCTCCGGCGTCCGGCGTCCTCTCGGCTTCTCTTACGAACAACCAGCCCAGCCCTCTGCTAGAGCTGAAGAATTAATTTCTCGGAAATTCTCCTGCGTTCTTGCCGGCGAGCCGAGGATTCTACACTTTTACGCACTCTCATTCCGGAAAACCAAAATAGTAGACCATGAAAAATTCATCATTCCCATCCCGACGCCTGCTCGGCATCCTAGCCCTAACGGCGATTTCAGCGACCATCACCTCGGCCGCAGTAAAGTTACCCTCCATTCTCGGTAGTCACATGGTTCTCCAGCAAGGAGTAGCGGTGCCCGTCTGGGGTTGGGCCGATCCCGGCGAGGAAGTCACCGTCACTTTCCACGATGCCAAGGTTTCCACCAAAGCGGACAAAGATGGTAAATGGCAAGTAAAGCTCCCCGCCTCCAAAGCCAATGCAAAGGGAGCCGACCTCGTGGTCAAGGGGTCCAACGAAATCAAACTGGAGGACGTACTCGTCGGCGAGGTCTGGCTTTGCTCGGGTCAGTCGAACATGGAGTGGACCGTCTCGCGCTCCACCAATGCAAAGGAGGAGATCGCCAATGCCAAACATCCTCTTATTCGGCACGTAAAGGTGCCGCACCGTCCTTCGGACAAACCCGAGCGCGACGTTCAAACTTCCGGATGGCAAGTCTGCAGCCCCTCCACCGTGGCCAACTTCACTGCAGTCGGCTACTATTTCGGGCGCCACCTAAAGAACGAACTCAACGTGCCCATCGGGTTAATTGGTTCCAACTGGGGCGGCACACGTATCGAGCCATGGATACCGCCCGTAGGGTTCATGGCCGTACCCTCCCTCAAGAAGGACTTTGCCGACAAGCTCGACCAGTTTCCTCAGAAAAGAGGCAACAAAATCAACCACCAAACGCCGCTAGCTCTCTACAACGGCATGATTTCCCCCTTGCTGCCTTATGCCATCAAGGGAGCTATCTGGTACCAAGGTGAATCCAACAACGGCGAAGGCATGCTTTACCACGAAAAGATGAAAGCCCTCATCGCGGGCTGGAGAAGCGTTTGGAACAATCCCGAACTCCCCTTTCACTTCGTCCAACTCGCTCCCTACAAATACCGTGGCGACCCCAAAAGCTTGCCGGGCATTTGGCAAGCCCAGCTCGAAACCCTTAAGGTGCCGCACACAGGCATGGCGGTAACCACCGACATCACCACCCTCACCAACATCCACCCACCCAACAAGCAAGACGTAGGCAAGCGCCTCGCCCTATGGGCCCTCGCCAACGACTACGGCAACGACAAGATCGTCTACTCCGGGCCACTTTTCGACAAAGCCGACCACTCCGACGGCGGGAAGGGAAGCATCACCGTGCATTTCAAGAAAATGGGGGGAAAGCCGCACGGCCTGACCACAACCGACAAGAAGAACCCAAGCCATTTCGAGGTGGCCGGCAAGGACGGTGTCTGGCATCAGGCCGAAACCTTTATCGTGCATGGAGATCACATCGTGGCGAAAAGCAAGATGGTCAAGGAACCCATCCAAGTGCGCTTTGGCTGGGACCAACTGGCCACCCCCAACCTCGTCAACCGTGAAGGGCTCCCCGCCTCCCCCTTCACCTCCAAAAAGTAAGGAATTCCTCAACATGACCATCCCGAGAAGTAAGATCCATTTGGCCTCGACCTTGCTTTTTCTAGCTGGGACATTGCAAGGACCTGCCCAAGTAAAAGCGGAAACCGCTCCGAAAACCATCACTCCGAAGCCCGAGACCTTCCACTGGGAAACCGATCCCGGTTGGTTCGGCGAACGCATCAAGCTCCCGCCCGGCTTCTCTCCCACCATGGATTGGAAGGGAATTGAGGAAATCCGCTTCGCTCCCGGCATGTTCAAGGCGGACCGACCCGACTTCTTCAGCTACGCCCTCGTCTTCTCCCTCGCCGGCGACGCAGACGTCTCCCCCGCCGGCCTTCGCAAGCAAATCCTTCTCTACTACCAAGGCCTCTCCTCCCGCGTCTCCGCCGGTAAGGGCCGCAAGGTGGACGTCTCGAAGTTCGCCATCGACCTCAAGCCCGCCAAGGATCTCCCCGGTTCCGCCCCCAAGCAGGCAAAGTCCCCCGCCGCCTACCTCGCCACCCTAAAGTGGATCGAGCCATTCGCGACCGGCAAACCGCAGGACCTCCACCTCGAGATCCACGCATGGAAAGACAAGATCCGCAAGCGAACCTACCTCTTCTTCTGCGCCTCCCCCCAAAGCTCCGAAGCACCCATACGAAAAACCCTGCGAAAAATCCGCGCCGCCTTCGTGGCAAAATGACGGGCGGAAGCCCTCCTCGCGGGAATCCCACCGCAAATCTTTCCGCTTGCAGACACCCGTCGAGACGCTAGCGTCCTACCCACTGTCTTCAATCACCCTTTCTCCTCCCCATGTTCGAACAAGCCTTTAAGAATATCGACGACGTCCTGCACAAAGATGCCG